>JADWMI010000021.1:13873-16796 GCA_015767395.1 Bacteroidota bacterium
CAGCAATTTTTAGTGAGTCTTTCTTACAGATTTAACGAAAGCAAATAATATTTCACGCACTTTTAATTAAGCGCCTATAAATAAAGAGAAAACCGAGTAAATTTTCAATAATTTACTCGGTTTTTTTAATTAACCAAAATTAACTCAAACAAAATGGTTATGCTGGTTCAGCCTCTTTTTTTGATCTTATTTTAGCAATGTTTTCAATTAGGTCTGGTACTTTCTCAAACATAGCAGCAAGCCCATGCGTTTTCCCTGCTTCCAAGAATGAAATATGGTCTCCTTTCGTTACTAAAAATCCAACTGGTTCAATTCCAACTCCAGCTCCTGCTCCCATTCCTTCACCTTTCAAATCTTTTTTATCGAACCCTTCGCCGCCTCCAGAGCCAAATCCCAATCCAACCTTAATAACAGGTACACATTTAAATTCTCCCAATTCAAATGTTTCCCCCACTATAGTTTCCGTTTTTGCTTCATTTTTAATAAAGTCTGTAATCTGTTTTAACAATTCTTCAAAATGTAAGTCCATAATGTTTTGTTTTTAAATTAATAAATGATTTAACAATATCAATTGGCCTGTTTTGTAAATGCAGCACAAATTGATTCCTATTCTCAAAATTGACATTAAAATGTCCAACACCATTATTCAGAAATAAAAACAAAGGATACAATTTCGCATTCAAAGTGTAGTCTCCTGTATCTATGTTCAAATCAAATCTTTTAATTTTAAAAGATTTTAATAACTGTAGACCATTTCTAAGTCCAATTTTACTTCTTATTTTATTTTTCTCTTTACCAATATTTTTTTTCTTTTCATTTTTCCCAATATATCTTAATGGATAGAAATAATAATTAATAAAAAGTAAGTTCAATTTAATTCTTAATATTTCAGTACCATGTGTTTCTATGCTCGCTTTAACAAAGCCTCTTAATAGAATGTAATATTGGTTTGTGTTCGTATTAATCATTAAGTCAATTTTAACTAATAGCATATATACTATTAACAAAAAAAATAAGAACAAAAACCCAATTAAAAACATCTTTTAATTTTCGACATAATTTACAAAACAGATATGCTATTTGCAATGACCTTCATCAATTCAATAATTGATTTTCATCATTAATTTATGTTGTCTTAATCATCCAATTTACAAATTCATATCACTTCCTAAGCAATGTGTATCAGTAATCACCATCTAGCCTACAGAGTGCACAACAGCCCTATCATACTGATAATAAATGGATTGAAATTTAATTCAAAACATAACATTATATAATCCGTAATCTTTTTATACAAAATGATTATCCTTAAAAAAACGTTATATTTTATCAATACACTTTTAAATCAAACGAAACCATGTATATTTGCAACGTTTAAAAAAATAAGAAAATGAATAACGGATTATACGCGAAATTTAACACCTCAAAAGGTGCTATACTAGTAAACTTAGAATTTGAAAAAACACCAGGAACAGTTGGTAACTTTGTAGCCTTGGCAGAAGGTAATTTAGAAAACAAATCTAAACCACAAGGAACACCTTATTATGATGGATTAAAATTCCACCGAGTAATTGCTGATTTTATGGTTCAAGGAGGTTGTCCTCAAGGTACTGGAACTGGTTCTCCAGGATACAGTTTTGATGATGAATTTCACCCAGAATTAAAACACAGTGGTCCAGGAGTATTATCTATGGCAAATTCAGGTCCTGCATCAAACGGATCTCAATTTTTCATTACACATGTTGCTACGCCTTGGTTAGATAACAAACATACTGTTTTTGGAAATGTAGTTGAAGGTCAGGATATTGTTGATGCTATTGCACAAGAAGATACTTTAGATACATTAGAAATTGTAAGAGTTGGTGAAGCTGCAGAAAAATTCAATGCAATTGAGGCTTTCAGAACTTTTGAAGGGTCTAGAGTTGAACGTGAATCAAAAGCGAAAGAAGATGCAAAAGAAGCGATGGATAAAATTGCTGCAGGATACGATGAAACTCCAAGCGGTTTAAGATATAAAGTTTTACAAGAAGGAAATGGTGTACAAGCAGCAAAAGGTAACAACGTTTCTGTACATTACAAAGGTCAGTTAGTTGATGGAACTGTTTTTGATTCATCTTACGAACGTAAACAACCTATTGATTTTCAAGTAGGTATTGGACAAGTAATTGCTGGTTGGGATGAAGGTTTATTATTACTAAAAGTTGGCGATAAAGCACGTTTTGTAATACCTTCAAACTTAGCTTACGGAAGTCAAGGTGCTGGTGGTGTAATTCCTCCAGACGCAACCTTAATTTTTGATGTTGAGTTAATGAATGTAAAATAATTGTAACAAATAATTTTAATAAGCGTCTAAGTCTTAAAAGGTTTAGACGCTTTTTTTTTATCTTTAATCCTGCAGCAATAACCAATAATTATGAAAATTAAAACCATCTTCTTTATTCTAACCGCAAGCTTATTCTTTAATTGTTCCAACAACACCAATAGCGAAGAATTTATTAATAAAACAACAGGGCGATATTTATTTAATTCTGATGAAACCATAGAGGTCTATTTTACTGAAAATGTAATGTATCTAAAATGGCGCGGTGGAAACGCTATAAAACCGCTAAAAGTTGACGATGGTATTTTTTTCGTAAAAGAAATGAATGAAAAAATTCAATTTTTAACCGACCCTAACAATAGAACAGATTTTATGGTATTGGTGCCAAAAGAAACAACTGATAGTATTACTTATAATTATAGAAAATTAGACAAAGGTGAAAAAGTTGCACGAGAATATATAGATGAAAACCTTTTCGATAAAGCGTTAGAAGCCTATATACAAATTAAAGCGAACGATTCTTTAGATGGCGCTTTGAACGAAAATGAATTCAACAAATTGGGATACTTTTATATGAACGACAAAAAGTATGACAAGGCGAAA
>JADWMI010000125.1 GCA_015767395.1 Bacteroidota bacterium
ATATGCTTTTTACAGATGATATTTTTAATAATTATGATTTTACTTTTAGTAAGTCGACAAAAATTGATGATAGGATAATTTATGTGGTAAACTTTAGTCCCAAACAAGCAACAGAAGTTATTTTGTTCTATGGAAAATTGTTTATTGATGCGCAATCATTAGCACTAACTAGGGCGCAGTTTAACCTAGATTTAAAAGACAAGAAAAAAGCGAATGAATTTTTTATTTTGAAAAAACCACAAAAAGCAAGCGTAACACCAATTGAAGCTGCCTACTATGTAGATTATAGTGTGAAAGATGGAAAATGGTTCTATAGTTACAGTAGAATAGAACTTGGATTTAAAATAGACTGGAAGAAAAAGATTTTTAATTCTGTTTATTATTCAACTATGGAAATGGCAATTACAGATTGGGAAAAAGATCTTTCAGATAAGACTGTTAAAGTAAGAGATCGTTTAAAACATTCGGTTGTAATGAGCGATGAGGCTTCAGGTTTTAGTGATCCAGAATTTTGGGGTGAATTCAATGTAATAGAACCAGAAAAACCAATTGAATCTGCAATTAAAAAAATTCAGAAAAACTTAGAAAAAATGAAATAATCTATAAAAAAAAGAGTCTCAATTGAGACTCTTTTTTAATATATAGTTTTAAAGAAATTAGATTTTCTTTAACTGATCTTTCATCATTTTAATTTGATCTTTTAAAACGCCTTGTGTATCTAATTTTTTAGCTTCGTTAATTAACATAGTTGCTTCACGTTTTCGCCTTTTAGACATCGCAATTCCACCTAATTGTAATTTAGCCATCGCAATATCATGTTTCATACTTAAACCTAAATTCAATGCTTTTTTAAAGAATTTTTCAGCTTGGGTAAGGTTGGTTTGAGAAATCATAATACCTTGTAGAAAATTATAATAACCTTCCTGTTTTCTTACCAAAGCAGTACTTGGATTTTTAATATAAGCCAACCATTTACTGGCACCAGCAAAATTTTGTTTTCTTAATTGCCAAAAGGCTAATAAAATAAATTCATTTTTAAAATAAAACAGTACAAATATACCAGCCAATAAGATCAATGAAATTCCATTCATTATATTTCCATCAATAAACTGAAATACTGACCAAACTAAAATTCCTCCTGCTATTACTAATTTTATATACTTATTGAACATTTTTAATTTTTTTAATAGTTTGCAAAGTTACATTTTTGCATCGGTATTCTTTATTTTTTATAATATTTTTTGAACTTAAAATAAGCAAATGCTGACAGAACAGAAACTATGGCAATGGCGTAATATACAAACGTTGGTGTAATTGCTTTATCTCCACTTGCATATGAATGCAGTCCAGATAAGTAAAAGTTAACACCAAAATAAGTCATTAAAATAGAAGCAAAAGCAGCAATAGACAAAAGGTTAAAAGTAAACTTACTTCTAAGCCCAGGAACCAAGCGTATGTGTAAAACAAAAGCGTATATCATAATACTAATCAATGCCCAAGTTTCTTTTGGATCCCATCCCCAGTATCGACCCCAACTTTCGTTCGCCCATTGACCTCCTAAAAAGTTTCCAATAGTTAACATGACCAAACCAACGGTTAAAGACATTTCGTTAATAATGGTAATTTCGTTAATCATATTACTCACTTTCTTTTTATTTTTTTTGGTAGTAAGTAACATTAAAATTAAAGCTATTAAGCCCAAAATCATTCCCAAAGCAAAAGGACCATAACTTGCCACAATAATTGCTACGTGAATCATTAACCAATACGAATTTAATACAGGTTGAAGATTCGCAATTTCTGGATCCATCCAGTTCCAATGCGCTACCATTAAAATAAAGGCAGTTAAGAATGCTGTTGCAGCAATAGTCATGGATGATTTTCTTCCGAAAATTAAACCGAACAACATCGTTGCCCAACCAACATAAATCATAGATTCATATGCGTTACTCCAAGGTGCGTGACCACTAATAATCCAACGTGCAATTAATCCACCAGTGTGCACTAAAAACAATCCAACAATAATAGCAGTACTTCCTTTAATTAAAAAGTTTATTACTTTGTTATTATTGAAAATTTGAAATATTACAAAGAAAAACATCAGGGTTCCAATGTACATATAGTAACTATACAATTTCTTAAAGATGTCATATTTGTTATAAGCGATTTCCAAATCAATATTTGAATCTGTAGGATAAACCGCACTACCATATTTTTGTTGAAAATTAATGATTCCCTCTAAAATTTCATCAGCAGTTGTATAATCTTGTGTTGTTTTAGCTTCGTCTAAGGTTTGAATATATATTGGTAAAATTTGACGAACAAAAACAGAATCTTGTCCTTTAAAATTTGCGCTTTTAAGATCTCCATGTGAAATCCAAGTATTGTTTAGATCATTAGGAATTGGAAATATTTTTAAAACAGCTCCTGTTATTGCTGAATATAATAAGTTAACTCTTCGGTCAACATTAATAACATCTTTTTCAAATTTACTTTTTATATTACTTTTTTGAGCTTCAGCTTGAGTTTCTCCTAATTTATAATTCCCTTTTTCATCAAAGCAATTTGACAATGCAGCGTACTTCTGGTCATGAGGAATGCCAATAAGATCTCTTAATTTGGTGTTTCCTTTTTCAACATAAATAATAGGAATTTGAAACCAAATTCGTGGGTTTTGTTGAATTGATAAAAATACCTGTGTAGCATTCATATCTTCATAAGAGTCACTTTTACTTACCTTACGTAACAGCTGTGAAGCATAAGTATGAACTGGTTTCATTCGACCGCCAGCATCTTGAATAACAACTTTACTAAATGCATCGGCATGTGAAACACTTATTTTATTTGATGCCAAGGCTGAGTCAATTTGTTTATCAGTAATCACGTGATTGTGTTGTTGAGAAAAACCAATGGTTGAAATGAACAACAAGGCTATTGTAGATAACATTGCTTTCTTTTTTCTAATTTTTTGCAGTTTTTTTCGAAGAATGTCAAATCTGGTTTTTGGCATAAAAAGAATTAAAATCAATCCGGTATACAATGAGAAATAACCAATATAGGTAATGGTTGAGCCCCAGAAATCATGATTTACAGACAAGTGCGTTTCTTCGTATTGTTCCGTAATATTATAACTAGATTGAAAGAATTTGTAACCTTTATAATTTAATATATTATTCATAAAAATTCTAAAATCAAAGGTTTCATCTGGCGCAATCACAGTAACCTCACTTGCAAAAGACATTGGGCTGTTAGAACCAGGATATTTATCTAATTGAAAATCATTTAGTTTAATGCTAAACGGTAATTGTAGTTGCATAGCGCCATAACTCATTCTAAAGTTATATTTACCCACAGAAAACTGGGTAGCAGGTTGTATTGCAAATTTACCACCACTCAATTTGATATGTTTTGTTTCGTTTCCAGCAGTAACATCAAATTCTAGTTGTGCGTTTGAGTTTTCGTCTTTATCTCCTGAGATTGTTTTGTATTCACCCTTTACAGGTCCTTTTGGAATCACAAAAGTAAGTCCAGCAATATTATGAACAGCTAAATAAGAAAATTCTTGTAAAGAATCTTTATCAATTAAACCTTCAAATTTATCGGCCATTCTATAGAAGCTTCCATCAACAACAGATTGAATTTTTAGACTTCCATCAACCGTTTTAAAATCAATTGTATTTTGTGATGGCGTGTCATATCCAATTAAAACACCATGTACAACTTCCGAGGTTCCTTTTTTAATGTAATGATTGTGTCTTCCGCCACTACTAGATTCAACAAAAAGTAAGTATTCACTTCCTGTCTCACTTTCTTCAAAAGCAGTCGTTGCATTGGGAATATAATCGGTTAATTTAACACTGATATCAGTACCTCTAAAATCAGTATTATAACTAAAATTGTTGTGCCCTATTGACGATAATAAGATAGGGAAATGAACAGGCGTTTTTTCATCAGTACCATCATTAACTATGATACTTATGAAACTTTTCTCTGTAAGAAACTTATTGCTTACGGCTCCTTCTTTAATAGGCATAATTCCTTCAAAGCTGATATAACGTGTTATTCCTGCACCAACAATAATTAGGAAAAAAGACATGTGGAAAAATAAAACCACCAACTTTGATTTTTTGTATAATTTATATTTAAAAATATTTCCGAAAAAGTTAATGGCAAAAAACACCATAATACCTTCAAACCACCACGCATTATAAACCAATGCTTTGGCTGTTTCTGTACCGTGATCATTTTCTATAAAAGTAGCAACGCCCATAGACATTGCAAAAACAAGAAACAAAACAGCTGTTATTCGGGTTGAATAAATAAGGGATAGAAATTTGTTCATTTTATGAATTTTATTATTTAAAATAAATGAATTGCAAAAATAATGATATTTATCACACAACCGGTTTTTAACACCAATTTTAACTATAAATATATATCACAAATTGCAGCTCCAAATATACATGTAACTTTCGTTACTTTTGATGATTACTGTCATTAAAAAAAGGCTTTATTCTACTCAAGATTGCTGTTAAAAAATTAATTTTTGTAAATTTGTATTCCATTATTTTATAAATGAAAAAAGTAAGTTTTTATCAACTTCATTTTAACAGTTATTTAAACGTTAAGCGTCCAGAATGCTTTAATAAATAACAATTCTTTTTTTGTGAGTCATTCACATATTTCATTTATTTTCTAAATTTTAAAACATACTATTATGGAATTACCATACGCAGAACCGTATAAAATAAAAATGGTTGAACAAATAAAGCGTTCAACAAAAGAGCAACGATTAAAGTGGATTGAAGAAGCAGACTATAACTTATTCAACCTATCATCAGATAAAGTATTTATTGATTTGTTAACAGACTCTGGAACAGGGGCTATGAGTGATCAACAGTGGGCTGAAATGATGATTGGTGATGAAAGTTATGCCGGTTCATCATCATTTGAAAAATTAAAGAAAACAGTAAGAACTATTACAGGGTTTAATTACTTTTTACCAACACACCAAGGAAGAGCAGCTGAAAATGTGTTGTTCTCAGCAATGGTTAAGGAAGGTGATATTGTACCTGGGAATTCTCATTTCGATACTACCAAAGGGCATATCGAATTTAGAAAAGCAACTGCTGTTGATTGTACCATTGATGAAGCTTTTGACACTTCAGTAATACACCCTTTTAAAGGAAATGTTGATTTACATAAATTGGAAACGGTTTTTAAAAGCCATCCAAAGGAAAAAATTCCATTTGTAATTTTAACAATAACATGTAACAGTGCAGGTGGACAACCAGTATCTGTTCAGAACACCAAAGCGGTTTCTAATTTATGCAAGCAATATGGAATTCCTTTGTATTTTGATGCTGCTCGTTTTGCTGAAAATGCTTATTTCATAAAAAAACGTGAACCAGGTTATGCGGATAAAACCATAAAAGAAATTGTAAAGGAGGTTTTTTCTTATGGAGATGGAATGACTATGAGTGCCAAAAAAGATGGATTGGTAAATATGGGTGGATTTATAGCCTTGAACAATGAAGAAGTATTTAAGCAAGCCACTGTATTTAATATTATGTTTGAAGGTTTTATTACTTATGGAGGAATGAATGGTAGAGATATGGGAGCTTTGGCTGTAGGTCTAAATGAATCTACCGAGTTTAATTATTTAGAAAGTAGGGTGGAGCAAGTAGCCCACTTAGGAAATAAATTAATTGAATATGGTGTTCCAGTGCTGCAACCTATTGGAGGTCATGCCATTTTTTTAGATGCAAACAAATTTGTCCCAACCATTCCAAGAGAAGAATTTAGAGCTCAGGCTTTGGCCATTGAGTTGTATGTGGTTGGAGGAATTAGAGGCGTTGAAATAGGAACAGTTTTGGCTGACAGAGATCCATTTACACGCAAAAATCGTTTTCCTGAATTGGAGTTGGTTCGTTTGGCTATTCCAAGAAGAACTTACAGCAATAATCACATGGATTACGTAGCGGCAGCTTTAAAAAATGTATATGATAGTAGAAAAGATGCCAAATCTGGCTATGTTATTATTGATGAAGCACCTATAATGAGGCACTTTACAGTTAAATTTAGTAAAATTTAATACATGTTTGTCTTTTTTCCTTAATTTTACAATCAGAAAAAATAAAATTATTTTATGATGTTATCACGTGCAAGTAAATATGCAGTTCTATCAACGTTGTTTTTGGCAGAACATGCAAGCGAACAAAAGAAAATTAGTGTTAAGGTAATAGCCGAAAGTATTGAAGTTCCAAGTCCTTTTCTTGCAAAATTATTTCAACAACTTGTACGTGGTAAAATCATTTCTTCAACCAAAGGACCTAATGGAGGTTTCTATTTATCAAAATTGAATTCAAAAAAAACAGTGCTAGATATTATTGAAAACATAGATGGTTTGAGCAAATTGAATGACTGTTTTTTAGGCTTGAATGAATGTGATTCAAAAAATCCGTGTCCAGTACATTTCATTGTTGAACCTTTTAAAAATAATATTTTAGGGAAATTTAGAGACAAGACCATTGTTGAGTTTTCCAAAGAAATTACAGAATCAGGCAGGGTTTTAACTTTAAAAGACATTAGCCCTAAAATTAACAAAGAATCTTAATATTTGTAAAATGACATTTATCATTTTTTAAATGAATAAAATGATATAAGTTTGCCTCATTAAAAGATAAAAAGATCCTTTAATATAGTAAATAAAAATTAACTAATTAAACTCATTAAAAACATGTTATCTAAAAAACAAGCAAGAGCTTTCTTTCTAGGCGGAACATTGGTTACGTTTCTTGTGTTTATAGGGCTTACTGTGTATTCCCTATCGGCAAGTAATGATCAAACCAATCATGAAAACTTAACAGACGCTGTAGTAAGAGGGAAAGAAATTTGGGAATCTAATAACTGTATGGGATG
>JADWMI010000447.1 GCA_015767395.1 Bacteroidota bacterium
TTAACATCTCAAAACAAGCTGATAATGTATAAAAAAAGGATCTACTTAATTGTAGATCCTTTTTTTATATGATAAATTCAACCGACGTTAAAATTATTGTTTTTCTAATTTAGCATCCATTTTTTCAATTACTTTTCCGTAAATAATTAGTGATATTGCTGAAAACAAAGCAATTGCTGCAAAGTAATACCAAATATAATGAGCATCGGCTGCTGCTGCTTCCCAAGCTTCGTGTGTTTCAAATAATTTTGGTTCTGGACAATATTTCGAAAGTAAATAACCCGACAAACCAAATCCTAAAATTGATGAGATAAAAGAATGCAAATGGCTAAAACCTAAGTACAGTCCTTCCTCACCTTTTGGCGCCTGTAAAGAGAAAAATTGTAAAAACCTGGGTGAAATGAATGATTCCGCCAAACCTTGTAAAATAATTCCAATAATCATCATCAATGCAATTGGATGCATACTTATTATTCCAAGATCAATTTCACCTCCACTAAACCAGTTTCCTGACGCCATCGCAATAGCAGATAAAGGCATAATAAACATCCCAACAGTCATAGAAAATAAGGGTGTTTTACTTGCCATTATTCTTGTTATAAAAGTAACTGTAAGCACAACTATTAACGGGTTTACATTTGCATACCAAGATGGAGAGGCATTTTCTCCAGCCATTCTAAGTACATATTTTGGCATGGTAGCATACAATTGATGTTGTACCATCCAAAACCCTGTAATGATCAAAATTAGGGTTACCAATCTACCATTGGTTATTACCTTTATTAAGGCAGTCCAAATTTCACTAAAAGTTTTCCCTTCGCCTTGATGTTTACCACTTTTATAAAAGAAAATAATCATTATCAAAGCTAAAAGTGTCATTCCTGCAGAAAAATAATTTAGATAAACCAATCCCATATCTCCCATAGCAACTCTTAATGGCTTTACTATTGTTTTACCTGAGAAAGCTCCAATATTAACCATCATATAAAAAATAGAAAAACCCTGAGCTCTATTAAATTCTGTAGTTTCTTTAGCAACAGTTCCTGTTATAACAGATTTTATAAAAGAACCACCTACCATAATTAATAACATTATTGGTACGATAGCCCATCTTTGAACAGACCCAATTAGCCCTGTAAATTCAATATCATTTGAATAATCAACAAGTCCAACAGATTCTAAAAATGTAGGTAAAATTCCCAAACCAAAATATCCTATTGTTAGAAGTGTAAATGCAATTAGCAATGAATTTTTAAATCCAATTTTATCCGCCAATGCACCGGCAAATGTTGGTAACAAATATAAACCTCCTGAAAACACACCAGAAATTAAAGCTGCTTCCACATCAGAGAATCCTAAAATTCTTGATAAATAAAGTGTAATAACAATAAATACACCATAATAAGCACCTCTCTCTAGTAGTTCAACAATATTTGCTGTCCAAAAGGCACGGGTAAATCCTTTTAATCTTTGAAACATATTATTTTAATTTAAATTGTAGCCGAAGATACGGATTTATGAATGAAATTTAATAAATTTAATAGTTTAGAATGATTTTAAAATAAGGTTAAAACAGCAGTGTAATAAAAAAGGAATTACGTGAATGTAATTCCTTTTAAAATGCGAATATTCTTAAGCGTATTTGCTTCATCCATACTACCTACTTCAATAAATAATTGGTTTTATTTATGACCGCTTAATTTTTCATTGAACGTCCATATTTCATCCCAGCTATTCGTAAACGAGTCATTCATGTTTTCTAAAAATGGTTGCCATGAATTTTCTCCGTGAATTTTAGTGAAAGTTTCTTTAAAATTATCTTCTACATCTAATTCAGCCCAATTTTTATAAGGGCTAACTGATGCAATATGCCTTCCTAAATCACCCTGACGAAACTCATTGTAATAAACACTCCAAGGGTTTTCTCCTTCCATGGCTTTAATAGTTTCACTCACTTGTTTAAATATGGCCCCCACATTATGAGCTTCACCTTTTGTAACTTCAAAATATCTAATATAAAGCAACGGGTGTGACATAGAATTTGGATCTAGCATATCAGTGTTAGAAAGCTCTTTATCCTTTTTCCAATACTCTCCATTAGACATTTTTTTTACATAAGGTAAAATATTATCCCTCCAGTCTTCATCATGCCCGCCTTCTGAAGGTCTTGCATCCAAATGAGAATATGTAAGTGGTCCCATTTCCCACACTATTTTCCCAATATTTGGCCCTGTTGAAATATTGTATACATAAGCCTTGTAAGGACCATCCTTGTGGTAAGTCATATTGTGCTTTCGCATATTCTCTCCTAAAACTTTGAGCTTTGTATTATCAGGTGTAATGGTTATACTTTCCCACATTACATAATCTTTGTCTTGTGCTGCTACTGTTAGGAAAGTACCAAATACCATAGCAAGCAACATCATAAATGAAATTGATTTTTTAATCATAATAAAAAATTTAGTTAGTAATT
>JADWMI010000448.1 GCA_015767395.1 Bacteroidota bacterium
AATTGAAAAAACTTATTAACACTAGTAAATACGTTTTTGTTAAGGTGTTTTTCATTTAAGTTAATCCACTGATTTATAATGTGTAACTGGTAATTTAGGGACGCTGGTTGGTGTTAACAACCGTCTTTTTTAATAGGCGATTATTTAGTCTTTTTTGGGTATTTTTATTGCTTAATTTTTTTAAACTTTATTCAATGAAAAAACTCATTACAATTTTTGCTTTTTTTGCAGCTTTTACACTAAGTGCCCAAAATTTTCAAGGCCATTATGATTTTGAAAGAGAACACGTTACTTTAACTTTTGAAATGTTTAAACCAGATAAATATGGAAATACATACACATTTACTGATTTTGATTTTAATGCAGATTCAGGGATTAGCCAAGCTTATTTTGAACTTGCAAGGGTTTTAAAAACAGAAAAGATGCCTATTGGTTTACACGTTGAATTTAATGGTGGTGTAGGAACCTTTAATATGGGTGAAAGCCAAGGAGGTTATACAATTAACAATGCATGGATATTTGGTGTTAATTATGGTAAGTCTAACGCCGTTTGGGGTTTTTCTACGTATGCAGGTTATAAGGCTTTTAAAGATGCTGGTAAAGGAAATTATCAGGTTACAGGAACTTGGTATTGGAACATTTTGAAAGATAAAATGACCTTTTCTGGATTTGCAGATCTTTGGTCTGAAAATGGGTTGAGTGAAAAAACAGTGTTTTTAACAGAACCTCAAATTTGGTACCATTTAAATAAGTCTTTTTCTGTAGGTGGTGAAATTGAATTTTCAAACAATTTTGCAGGTTTTAATGAATTTAAAACAAGACCAACAGTAGCCATTAAATGGAATATTTAATAAAACCAACAAATTATGCTAGACAAATTTTTTAAAATAACAGAAAAAAAATCCACCATTAGAACGGAGGTTATTGCAGGAATTACAACATTTATGACAATGGTGTATATTTTAGCTGTAAATCCAAGTATTTTAAGCGCTGCAGGAATGGATAAAGATGCCGTATTTACGGCAACCGCTTTATCTGCAGTAATTGCAACTTTGGTAATGGCATTGGTTGCTAAATTACCTTTTGCATTGGCACCAGGTATGGGCTTAAATGCCTTTTTTGCCTTTACGGTGGTTTTAGGAATGGGCTATTCTTGGGAATTTGCTTTAACAGCAGTATTTTTAGAAGGTATTGTATTTTTAATTTTAACAGCTTTTAACGTACGTGAGCTCATCGTAAATTCTATTCCACTAAATTTAAAACATGCAGTATCTGTAGGTATTGGCTTATTTATTGCTTTTATAGGATTAAAAGGAACAGGCTTAATTGTTGACAATCCAGCTACTTTAGTGAGTTTAGGAGATATGAAAAACCCAGCAGTTTTAGTTGGAATGGCTGGGGTACTTGTAATTGGTGTCTTATTGGTTAAAAAAGTAAAAGGTGCTATTTTAATCGGAATTTTAGCCTCTACTTTAATAGGTTTATTTGTGGGTGTTACCGTAATTCCAGAAGGATTCACTTTTGTGAGTTTGCCACCATCAATTGAACCAATCTTTTTTAAGTTTGATTTCTCTCAAGTATTTACAATAGATATGTTAATTGTGTTATTCACGTTTTTGTTTGTTGATATGTTTGATACTGTTGGAACGCTTGTAGGCGTGACTTCTAAGGCAGGAATGTTGGATAAAGATGGTAGAGTGCCAAGAGTAAAACAAGCTTTATTTGCAGATTCAATTGGAACTTTTGTAGGTGCTATTTTGGGGACTTCAACAGTTACAACTTATGTTGAAAGTGCTGCAGGTGTTGCTGAAGGTGGAAAAACAGGTATGACAGCCTTAACAGTGGCCATAATGTTCGCTTTGTCATTGTTTTTTGCACCCTTATTTATGATTATTCCAGCGGCTGCCACGGCACCTGCACTGGTAATTGTAGGATTGTTTATGATCTCTCCAATAACGAAAATAGACTTAGACGATTATACCGAGGCTATTCCTGCATTTTTCACCATTATTATGATGCCACTTACTTATAGTATTGCTGAAGGTATTGTATTTGGTATGCTTTCTTATGTGTTGCTGAAATTGTTTACTGGTAAGTATAAAGAAATAAAACCAGTAATGTATGTAATAGCAGCCTTGTTTGTTATTAAATTCATTATGTAAATTCTTTAGATTATTAATCAATAAAAAAAGGCTTTTTGAATGTATCAAAAAGCCTTTTTTTATGTGGAAATATTATTTTATTATGATTTCGCTTTTGGCAATACCAAATTCAAGATAACCCCAACAATAGAAGCCAATCCAATGCCAGCCAATGAAAAGTTTCCATAACTAATTTGAGCACCTCCAATACCAACAGTTAATATAATTGAAACGATCACCTGGTTTCTTGTGATGGAAAAATCCGTTTTATCATCTACTAAAGTCTTAATTCCAATGCTAGCAATCATTCCAAAAAGCAACAACATAA
>JADWMI010000449.1 GCA_015767395.1 Bacteroidota bacterium
GTATGAGAATGATGTAGTACACAAATAGCCAAGGAAGAGCCTATTTGCAACCCTATGCGTACTACAAAGACCAACCAACTGAATTTGGAGATAATTTAGGGAAGTCCTACCCTGCTTCTGGAAATCTTAAAAAAAATGAATGGTATAACGTTAAAATAAGAGTTACTAGTAATACCAATGATAAAATAAATGGCCGCATATTTATGGCTATTAATAATGTTATTTTAATTGATAAAGAAATAAGGTGGACAACCAATAACGCGAAACAAGCAATTAATAAAATAACCTTTACAACATTTAGAGGTGGTTCTACTGATGAGTGGAAATCTGATGTTGAAAGCTATGTATTTTATGACAATTTAAGTTATCGTATTTTAGATTGAAATATCCTAGCGGTTGATTAAATAGTTTAAAAAACAAAGAATCCAAATTTTTATAATATTATTGTTATCTATAGTTATTATTAACAAAAATACTACTTAAATAGATTGTCGAAAAGTCGGCAAAATTGTTCACGTCTCTGTATAGAACTCACATATTTCCATTAGAACATTCCAAAATAAAAGATACTACGCATAAAGAACAAATAACCCCTCTTATAAGTATATTTTAAACATCTTTTTCATATTTGATATTTGATATTTGTTAAATCGTGATTTCATTGTTTTTGAAGTCTGAAAAAAAAATTAAAAAATAGTATCAATAAAAAAAATAATTTCAGGGGCCTATGTTTATTAAAAATATTTTACAAAATTTAAAAACCAATTTATTGTTTTTCGGTTTGTTAGGACTAACTACTTTTAGCCAAGAAAACTCGTCGTTTTCTTATCATCAGGTTATGGCAAGAAAAAATGCCCAAGATTCAATTTGGAACTCTTATACCGCAAAAACAGTTGATAAATTACCGAATTTTAATTTTTCAAATGACCCGGAAACTGATATTTATGGAGCTTGGAAAGTTACACCTTCAAAAGCTACTGGTTTTTTTAGAGTTGAAAAAAAAGAAGATAGATGGTGGATTATAGACCCAGATGGATATCCATTTATTCATAAAGGAATAGCTGTATTTAGTCCTGGGAATTCTGAAAATCAAAAAAAGGCTTTGATTTCAACATATAAAACCAAAGAAAATTGGGTTGAACAAGAGTCTAACTTTATAAAAAAACAAGGATTTAACGGAACTGGTGCTTGGTCTGCAGTAGATTTAATAAGAAAAACTCAACAACCGCTAGTTTACACTATAATAGTTAATCCAATGGGCTCCTACAAACGCGCTCATAAAAAAAAATATGGTGAATATGAACAAGCTGGTTGGCAAGGGTATCGTTATGACTTAGCTATGGTATTTGACCCTGAATTTGATGCTCATATTGAAAAAGAAATCTCTAAAATAGCTAAATATAAAAATGATGAATTTCTGTTAGGTTATTACACAGATAATGAATTGCCTTGGGTTGATGATGCCTTGGACCGCCATCTAAACCTTTTAGGTAAAAAAGAAGCTGGGTATAAAGCTGCAAAAAAATGGTTGAATGAAAGAAAAGGTCGAGAAGCTTCTGCAGTTGACATTACAGATAAAGACAGACAAGACTTTACGGGTTTCTATTTTGAAATGTATATTAAAAAAGTTGAAGCAGCTATCAGAAAATATGATGCGAATCATATGTATTTAGGTTGTCGTTTCAATCAAGAAAAAGATGAACTAGACAATCCTAAAATATTTGAAGTTGCAGGAAAATATGCCGATATTATTTCTATCAACCACTACAGAAAATGGGAACCAATACAATCAATCATGAAAAACTGGGTACAATGGTCTGGAAAACCTTTCTTAATAACAGAATGGTATACCAAAGGTGAAGACTCTAGCTTACCTAATAATACTGGTGCAGGTTGGAATGTACCAACACAACAAGACCGTGGTTATTTTTATCAAAATTTTACCATAGAACTGTTAAAAAGCAAAGCTTGTGTTGGTTGGCATTGGTTTACATATCAAGACAATGACCCAAACAATTTAAAAACCGATTACTCGAATCGAGATTCTAATAAAGGTATTGTAAACAGCAATTTTGAGCACTATACCCAATTAATCGAAAACATGAAAGCTTTGAATGACCATACCTATCAATTAATACAATATTTAGATGGACCATTATCTCTTTTGGTTTTCTCGAAACAACAATAAATCATCTAATCGCCAAAATATCAACTCATTAAAAGATAATAATCTAAAACCTTTATTTGGTTGGAGTGAGTTTTATAACATAAATTTAACTACTATTTAAAGTAAAAAATTTCAATGTTGATTTTAATTCCCTAAAAAATAAAATTTATAAATAAAAACGCAAATGAACAGAATATTTTTAACAGCAGTCATTTTTATCTTTTATAGTATAACTATTTTTTCTCAAAATACGTTTCCGCTATATAAAGATAAAAACGCACCTATTGAAAAACGTATTGAGA
>JADWMI010000450.1 GCA_015767395.1 Bacteroidota bacterium
GTCCATAAAACAGCCGTTTTAGGGATCAACATAATAGAATCATTAATATTCAATGAACCTTTTGAAGTTAAAGCCCCTTTAACAAACATGCCTGGTTTTAACTCTCCCTTGCTATTATTTAATTCAGCTCTCACTGTAACCGTTCTTGTACCAGAATTTAACACAGGGTCAATAAATGATACTTTCGATTTTATTTTTTTAGATGGATTTGCATTGGTTGTGATTGTAATTTCATCTCCTTTTTTTATGAATGATAATTGTTTTTCATAAGCATCAAAATTTGCCCAGACAGAAGTTAAGTTTGCAATCATAAACAAGCCTTGTCCTTCTTTTATGTGATTACCTTCTTCAACCATTTTAGTTGTAACTACGCCATTTACATTGGCGTAAATAGGGAAGTTGTTTATAATATTCTTAGAATTTTCAATTTTGTTAATTTGATCTTCAGAAAGTTTCCATAATTTTAACTTGTTTCTTACTGCACTGTAAAGCGTTGCATCTGAATTTTTGAAATCCATTGCTGTCAACAATTCTTTTTGAGCAGTAACCAATTCAGGAGAGTATATCAGCGCCAATAATTGTCCTTTAGATACTTTTTCACCAGTGCTGTTTACAAGCAGTTTTTCAATGCGCCCACCAAAATGAGCAGTTTGTATGGCGTTTGTTTTTTCATTTTCCTGAATTTTACCGACTAAAACCAAACCTTCAGATTGGTTTGTATTTGAGCCTACAATGCTTGTTTCAATATTCGCCAAGGCAATTGCATTTTTACTCATTTTAAATTCGTTTGGCGATAAGCCATCCGCAGTAGTTTCTGCAGGTATTAAATCCATTCCGCAAATTGGGCAATCTCCAGCTTCTGGTTGCATAATTTGAGGATGCATAGAGCAGGTCCACATTTGATTTTCTGCTGCAGCAGTTTCGTGACTGTGCTTATCTTCAGAATTTGAATCAGTACTAAAAATTATACTTCCAAGCGCAAGTCCAATGGCTAATATTCCTATGTAAATTATAAATTTTTTCATCTTAGTTTTCTGTTGTTAAAAATTCCAATGTTGATTTTTGAATGGCGTATTCCTTTTCTGAAATTACTTTTTTAAGTTCAAATTTTAGTTGTAATTGTTGAATTTCAAGTAATTGTTCAAAATCCACTGTTGAGGTTTCATAGGCCGATAACAATATTTTTTTAGCACTTTCAGCTTCCTTAATATTATCGATTTGGGTAGCTATTGAAACTTTTGAATTTGTTAGTTTGCTTTTAGAATTTTCAAAAATGGTATATAACTGATTGTATGTATTTTTTTTTGATGCTTCCAGCGCCTGATAATCTATTTTTAATTGTTTTTGTTTAGAACTGTATTTTTTTGAAAATAATGGAAAGGAAACAGACACCATTGGCATAATAATATCTTTCCCATTATCTGTAAGGTTAGCAACATCTCTTTTTTCAACAATACCATAATCCAATCCAATACCAATAGTTGGTAAACCTTCTTTTTTAGCAGCCAATTCAGATTTTTCTATAGAGCTCTGTAAATTTTCAAATTGTAATATTTTTGGATTGTTTGAAATTTGTTCTTTATTAAAAATAGCTGAAACTTGAAGTAATGGAATTTCTGGAAGAATAACATCACTATTTTCATCTCTATTCAGAATCAAATTGAAAGTGTTTTTTTTAGCTTTGAAATTTTCCTGAACACTACTTAATTGATTTAGAAGCTCATTTTTTTCCATTCTAATTTTAAGCACATCAACCATTGTTGCTCTATTATTTTCCAATTCGTTTAAACCCAAACTTTCAAAAGTTTTAAGAATTTCGATATTTTCTAAAATAAGTCGTTCTTTTTCCTTGAGTTCAAATAGTTCAAAATAGGCTGATTTTACATCCAAGAAGAGTTTTCTTTTTGTGAAATCAAAATTATTCAGTTTTGCCGCAGCATTATAATTAGCACTTTCTTCTTTTGCATTTAAAGCGCCAAACCAAGGTAACATTTGCGTGGCAGATATTTTTGCTTTTTGCGCACCAACTCGGGTTTCTACTTCTTGTACAAAATATCCGGCAGCAATAGTGGTGTTTGGAAAACTTCCAACTTCATTCACTTTTTCTAAGGCACTTTCATATTTATACTGAATAGCTTGTAGTTCAGGATTATTTTCTGAAGCTATAAGTAAATAGTCGTTTAGCGATTGTGCTTTTGCAGATATCGTTAGCAAAAACATCATGATAAATATTAGATTAACTTTCATTTGATGTCTTTTTTAATGAAATTTCTTTTTTAAAACTGAATAAAACAGGCACTACAAATAATGTAATTAAGGCAATTAGCATACCTCCAAAACTTGGAATTGCCATTGGAATCATAATGTCTGATCCTCTGCCTGTAGAGGTTAGTACCGGTAACAATGCCAGCATTGTGGTTGCGGTGGTCATTAAACAAGGACGAATTCTTTTTTCACCAGCTTCAAT
>JADWMI010000126.1:0-5239 GCA_015767395.1 Bacteroidota bacterium
TTATACAATGCTGGTGAAAATTTCTCTACAATAATTTCAACCAATTGTACCATTGTTGCAATGGTAGCAATAAACATAATAAAAGAAAGGAAACTTAAATCGTACGCTGCATATTCTTCGCCTAACCAAGCCAATGCGCCTTCTTGTAAAATATATTGATCTAATAACCAGTTTAACGGAACTGTAATTGCCATTACAAATATAACGGCTGCTCCCAATCCTACGGCAGTTGATACTTTTTTAGATACAGCAAGGTAACTACACATTCCTAAGAATGTTGCAAACACCATGTTATCTACAAATATTGCCTTAAAAAATAATTCTAAATGCTCCATAGTTTAGTTATCTTCAATTAATGATGTGTTTCTTGAGCGTTGCACCCATATAATAATTCCAACAGTAATTAAAGCCATTGGCGCTAACAACATAAAACCGTTGTTTTCGTACCCAAATGCATAAACACCTGTTTTTTCGATTGGATCACCCAATACTTTAATGCCTAATAATGATCCAGATCCTAATAATTCCCTAAAGAATCCAACAATTATTAAAATTACAGCGTATCCTAAAGAGTTTCCAATACCATCTAAGAAAGATTTCCAAGGTCCGTTTGCCAAAGCAAAGGCCTCAAATCGTCCCATAATAATACAGTTTGTAATAATTAACCCAACAAATACTGACAGTGTTTTACTTAATTCATAAGCAAAAGCCTTTAGTACTAAATCAACTATAATTACCAATGTTGCAACTACAATTAGCTGAACAATAATTCTAATTTTTGAAGGAATAATATTTCGCATTAGCGATATCACTACATTTCCAACGCCCAATACAAATAATACTGCTATAGACATTACAATAGAAGCTTTAAGCTCAGCTGTAATTGCCAAAGCAGAACAAATACCCAATACCTGAATAGTAATAGGATTGTTATCCGCTAAAGGATCCGTGATTAATTTTGTGTCTTTTTTTGATAAAAGTCCCATAAATTATTGCTTTATAGTTTTAAAGTAAGGTACATACAATCTTAAATCTTTCTTAAGCATTGCTGCTAAACCATCACCAGTAATAGTAGCACCAGCAATTGCATCTACCGCAAAATCAGTTTTTCTCATATTTTTAGGATCCGCGTTTCCTTTTGCAACGGCTACGCCTTTAAAAGTATCACCATCCATAATGTGTTCACCTGCAAAATCATCCATAAAGAAACGTTCTTTAATGTTTGATCCTAAACCTGGTGTTTCACCAGCATGATCAAAATAAACACCTTGAATAATGAGTTGACTATCTAAAGCAATATAACCCCAAATAGCATCCCACAAACCTTTACCTCTTACAGGAACAATGTAATAATCTTTGTTATCCTTTTTTCCAATAAACAAAGGCAATCTTCTAACATATGAAGGGTTTTTAGCTTTAGCAGCCTCCTTTTTAATGTCAATTAAATATGCATTGTTATCTTCCGTAATTTCCGTTCCTTCAATTACAATTTGTTTTGTAATATATGTTGAGAAATCACTTTCTACATTTTCTTTAGAAACAAATTCTACGCTGGATTCGTCGTTATTATTGACACCCATTGCATACAATATGTTTTGTTGTTTTTCAATACGTTTATTTTCGTTTATTTTCTCTTTTAAAGAAGATGCTAAAAACGCTAATAATGTACCTACTATTAGTACCATCGCTGTTGCGAAAACTATAGTATATCCGTTACTGTCAGTATTTCTTGCCATTTGTTATACTGTTTTTGCTTTTAAACGTTTCAACCTTCTTTTAACGTTCCCTTGAACCACATAATGGTCAATGGTAGGTGAAAATACGTTCATTAATATAATTGCTAACATTACCCCTTCTGGATAAGCTGGGTTGAAAACACGAATCATAATTGATAAAAAACCAATTAAAAACCCGTAAACCCATTTTCCTTTGTTTGTTTGCGACGCTGTTACTGGGTCGGTTGCCATAAATACTGCACCAAAAGCAAAACCTCCAATAAGTAAATGATGCCAGTACACGGTATTCATTAGTGCATAAAATCCGCTTCCTTCAGTAATCCATCCTAAACTTATAACTGCATTAAATAACAATCCCATAACCAATGCACCAAGTACTGCAGATAACATAATTCTCCAGCTAGCAACTTTGGTATATATTAAATACAAACCACCTAACAATATTAAGAATGTTGATGTTTCACCAACCGATCCTGGAATGAATCCCCAGAACATATCCCAAATACTATAAACAACTTCATTTCCTTGGGCCAAGCTTCCTAAGATTGTTTCACCTGAAATACCATCCAGATTTGCACCTGCAGCTATTTCATTGGTTCTTTCTACAGCACCAGTTACCCATACTTTATCTCCACTCATCCAAGTTGGATATGCAAAGAATAAAAAGGCTCTAATGGTTAAGGCAGGATTTAGAATATTCATTCCTGTACCTCCAAAAATTTCTTTTCCAATTACAACACCAAAAATAATGGCTACTGTAAGCATCCATAATGGCGTGTCGATTGGAATAATTAACGGTACTAACATCCCTGTTACAAAATACCCCTCTTCAACTTCGTGGTTATTTATTGTTGCAAAAAATATTTCAATACCCAATCCAACAACATAAGAAACGATAACAAGTGGCAACAATTTTCCTGCTCCCATTAAAAAGTTATCTAAGTTCCAAAATTCTGGGCTTAAAAAGCTCATCCCTTCTGGAAAACCATTTACCGCTGCGTAATGCTGAAAACCTGCATTGAACATTCCAAAAATTAAAATTGGAATTAAAGGCAGTACAACGTTCACCATGATACGCTTTAAATCATCTGCCGCTCTTAAATGCCCACCCGAATGCGTAGTTTCATTTGGTGTATAAAACAGCGTATGGACAGCACCAAACATCGTTTGCCACTTTGTACCCTTAACTTGTCCCTTTATATTATGTAATTTTTCTTTTAATCCCATAATTAACCTATTTCTTTTAACATTAAGTCCAAACCTTTTCTGATAATTTCTTGATGCGGTTGTTTAGAAACACATACAAATTCAGTTAAGGCAAAATCTTCAGGAGCTACTTCATACATTCCCAATTGTTCCATTTCATCTAAATCTTTATACATACAAGCTTTTAAAATTTGCATTGGATAAATATCTAAAGGAAAAACTTCTTCATAATTACCAGTAACTACAAATGCTCTATGCTCACCGTTGGTATTGGTATTTAAATCGAATTTTTTATTTGGGAATAACCATGAAAATGTAATGGCTCTTGAAACTGATATTTTATTGAAAACAGGCATTGTCCAACCAAAGAATTCGTAGTCATTTCCTTCCGGAACTACCGTTACCATATTGTCGTAGAAACCTAAGTTTTCTTTTATTTTTTTAGTGGTACCAGTTAATACGTTTCCACTAATAATTCTATTGTTATCACCTTTCAATTTACCTTCAACCAAAGAAGTAATACTTGCACCAATCTTTGTTTTGTAATATTTAGGCGCTTCAACTGATGAACCTGCCAAAGCAATAATACGCTCCGCATTTAATTTACCAGTTAACAATAACTCCCCTATAATTACCAAATCTTGTGGTGTAATTGTCCAAACAACTTCACCTTTATTAACAGGATCTATTTTAGCAATTTGAGTACCTACGTTTCCTGATGGATGTGGTCCTGAAACTTTATGTAAAACAATGTTGTTTAATCCAGCCAAAGGAGAATTGGCATTTTTACCAACTGAAACGTTTACATCTCCAGAAGTCAACTTGCTCAAAGCAGTAACTGCCGCCTGTAACTCTTTTTCTTTACCTGCCAATACATAATCGTAATCAGCGGCTAAAGGAGCACTTGCATAAGCAGAAACAAAAATTGCTTTTGGTGTAACTGCAGGATTTGCAATCACATCATAAGGACGTTGTTTTACAAACGACCAACATCCTGAAGTTAATAAAAGACTTTTGATTTCATCCGCTTTTAAGGCTTTTGAATCTTTTACTCCAAAATCTACAAATTGTTGTTCGCTATCAGCTTTAATTTCAATTGCTAATATTTTTCTTTTTTCACCACGTATAATATCAACCAACTCACCACTAACAGGTGATGTAAATTTCATTTCTTCATTGGCCTTGTTAAAAAAAACTGCTTCACCAGCTTTTAATTTAGCGCCAACTTTAACTGATAATTTTGGGATGATACTGTGGAAATCTTCAGGTTTCAATGTGTAAACATTGGAAGACTTAGCATTTTCGGTAACCTTTTCAGCGTCACCTACTAGCTTAATGTCTAAACCTTTTTTAATTCGAATGTCTTGTGACATATTTTAAGTTTATTTAATAGTCTATAAAAACGATGCAAAAGTAGCAATTTCAAATAGAGTTTTATGCATTTATTACCAATTTTTTACGCAAACGTAATAATCTTAAATTTTACCATTTAGATTTATTACTTTTACCCATACGATACCGGTTTTTGTTTGGTATACTATTTGTTAATTAGCACACTATAAATTTAATACATTGAAAAAAAAACTCCTTATTATTTGTTTCTTTTTGAGTCAATTTAATTATGCTCAATCGAACTTTGAAGATGCCGATTATATTAAATCGGTTGTTTTTAAATCCAGCAATACCAACACGTACATTCCTGTTATTAAAATGGGCGAAGAATTGCTTTTAATATTTGATGATTTAAATGCTGATGAACGTAATTACTATTACAAAATTGAACATTGTAATATTGATTGGACTTCTTCCAATTTATCAACCATAGAGTTTATCAATGGATTTAATGATGAAAAAATTAGAGATATTCAAATTTCATTTAACACCTACATCCCTTATACAAATTACCAAGTAAGACTTCCTAACCTCAATACAAAATTTAAAATTTCAGGAAATTACATCCTTTCAATATCAAATGAAGATGATGAAATTGTTTTAAAACGGCGTTTTATTGTGTACGAACCAAAAACAACTGTTGCCGTTTCATTACATAAAAGTCGAAATATCTCAGTGATAGACACGCACCAAACGGTTCAGTTTACCATTAACAACAACGGCCTAAGAATTAACAATCCTGGTGAAGAAATTATGCCAATAATTCTTCAAAACAACAATTGGCAAACTGCTATCACAGGATTAAAACCGCAATTTTACAGAGGCAAACAACTCATGTATTTATACGACAAAGAAACCAGCTATTGGGCTGGAAATGAATTTTGGCGCTTTGACACAAAAGAGAT
>JADWMI010000126.1:5339-6904 GCA_015767395.1 Bacteroidota bacterium
GTTTTTGTAAGTGGCAATTTTAATAACTGGGCCCTAAACAATTTAAATAAGCTTGTTTATAACGAACAAACAAGTTTATATGAAGTTACTATTTTAATGAAACAAGGTTTTTACAATTATCAATTTTTAACCAAAGACCAACAGGGAAACATCAGCAACCATGACATTGATGGTTCACATTATCAAACAGAGAATGATTATACGGTTTTAGTTTACTACCGTCCTTTTGGAGCTCGCTATACTAAAGTTGTTGGGGTTGGTTTTGGAAACTCTAAAGTTTTGTTAAACTAATACAATCTCTTAATTATTTAGTATATTTGACTCACAATAAACCAAGTAAGTTGTTATGGTACAACAAGTAACAAATGGAATTAAAATCTCAGTCTCTACCAATTTTGAAGGCACTAGCTATCGAAATTACAGGTTGTACTATGCTTTTAGTTATCAGGTTACTATTGAAAATCAAAGCAACGAAACGGTACAGCTTTTGGAGCGTCATTGGAATATTTACGATTCTTTAAACAACACTGAAACTGTTGAAGGCTCGGGTGTTATTGGTAAAAAACCAATTTTAAAACCTTCTGAAAAACACACCTATCAATCTAATTGTTTTTTAACTTCTCCTATTGGAGCCATGAATGGTTTTTACAATATGGTAACCTTTTCTACTTCAAAATCGTTTAAAGTTCACATTCCTACTTTTCAATTAATGGTTTCAAGCATTCATAATTAATGATGAAATATGGACTTCGAATATTTAAATCAAAACTTCCTAAAGTTGAAAATTCAGCATGTCTGAATTGTGGACAGCCTTTTACCGGAGGTGAAAAATTCTGTTCGTATTGCGGGCAAAAGAACTCGTCAAAAAAGTTAACTTTCGGCATATTTATCAACAACATTGTTTCAGGATTTTTTTCGTACGATTCCAGATTTTGGAACACTTTCATTCCGTTATTAACAAAACCAGGGCAAGTTTCAAAACAGTATATTGAAGGTAAACGCGCCCGATTTGTGAATCCTTTTCAATTATATTTAAATGTGTCTATTATTTTCTTTTTGATTTTAGGAATTTCGAATAGAGGCAACCAAGGTATCATTCCCTATGACGAAGTTGTTTCTGCTTCTCAAAGCTTAGATTCTTTAAAACAACTAAATCAGCAACAAATAGACTCCATTATTCAAAGCACTCAAGAAGAAGTCGCAAAAAAAGCACCCAACGATAGTACTTCAACTAAAATAATAACCAATATTGGAGATGTATTTAAATTTTCGCAAACAGAAATTACTGATTCAATAAATACAAATAAACCCTTTCAATATCATATTAAAAAGGATACTTTAGGTAAAATTAGCCTGATAAACAGATTTGATGATTTTCAACATTTTATCACAGATTCACCCAATCTAACTTCAGAAGAAGCACTAGATAGTTTGGGTTATAAAAAAACATTTTGGAATACCTTTTACTACGAACAAATTGCACAAGCCAATTTAAGTATTGAACAAATAAAAAATGATGGTGGAAAACAATATGTAAATAAAGTGTTTTCATACCTTTCCATTTC
>JADWMI010000451.1 GCA_015767395.1 Bacteroidota bacterium
GAAATTCCACTGGGCGGTCCCCCCTCCCAGCTACTCTATGCACACATATTATAAAGTATAGTTAATGATAACTATCATAAATTATTGATATATGAGCCTCTTGCAAAACTCTTAAACTATTCCACAAATAATGTGTAAAAAAAGGGTAAAAAAACTTGATTATCAGTTTTTGCTTTCAAAAAAATTAAAAATTAGCACGATAAAGGACATATGGCGACGTGCAAATAAAAAAGTACCTTATTGCATTTTTACACTAACAACATAATGGTATTGAAATCTCATTTTTAATAATCTTCAATTGGCTCGTTTTCATACGGCTTTGGGCATAAAGTATCTTTAAATTCTTCCGGAACATATTTACGCATTTTTTTATATAAATTCCATTGTTTTTTCAATGAAATACCTGGGGGAGTTAGTTTTTTGAGATGATTTTGTATCATGACTAAAGACGAAACCACTTTCGGTAATTGATTTTTTTTAGCTTTTAGCAGTCTATAAGACTGCCAGGGCGAAGAGTGAGTGTTTCGATACCTGACAACACCAAAACGATTTCTATCAAATTCAAATTCTTGCTGAGAAGTAATCCCAGGAAGCTTTTGAAGGTGCTTTTCTAAGAGAAGAGACCAATTAAAAAATTCATTCTCAGAGAGGATAACAGCATGTTGTTTTGGTGAACAATGTTCAATAATTTTCTTAACCTCCTGAATTGAAAAAGCATCCCGTTTCCGCCATTCTTTTTTTATTATACCATGCCCGCCATCTACAGAGCAATGAGTATGCCCTTTTATTAGAAATTTAAGTTCTATATGATCAAAAATGCCAATCATTACCAGTAATTCTAATAACCACAATATGGTATTGTTTTTATTTTGAGAACAACAATTATCAGCATGTAACAAAACCTTTTTTATTCCAAATTTATCGGATAAATCCAAGAGAAATAAAATGAGCATACTAGCGACATAGTTCCCGCCTTTACTGCCATCTCCCTCATCATACAAAAAATTATATTGGTGACCTGCGCCATCATCTCTGATGCTAAATAACTGTATTGATCGCAAAGATGTAAAATAAATTTCTTGTGGTGGATCAGAAAGCTGGGGCAATCCAAGGTTCTGAGCAAAATCAAAAGTAATGTGCGCTGTATATTCCGCTGCGATTATGTCCGTTTTAATAAATTTGATTAACCCTTTTTGGGATAATGTTAATTCATCCCGATATACATTTCGTGCTTCTCTGGCTTGTGTAACATGCTTATTCCACAACGTGATATTTTCTTCATCACTCTCATCAACAATGTTACTATCTCGTCGAATTTTATTTCTGTATAGCAGACAAATATCACAAACATCACTGCGCGGGCTTCTTAACTGAACACTTTCACAATCTTTTGATTTGAACACATTATAAAACTGTCTTAAGGAAATAGGCATTGACTCTTTATCAGCAGAAGAATTTGTCTCTTGATATTGAGATAAAAATAAACGATATAATAATGCTACTGAATAAAAGGTCGGTAAAAAACGGATAATATTTTTCTCTACTGCAAAATTATTACGATGCATATTACGTCCTTCGCTCTCCTCGCCTTCATCATTAGCTATTTGGTTGATAAAACCAACAACAGCTTGATGTACATCTTCAGGAAGTGAATGGTGCGATGCCTCGTCTGTGTTACCATGTTTGCGAGGAGAAAAAGCACCGGGATACATCGTTTGATATTTTCTTAAATTGCGAAGTGAATGTTCACCTTTTCCCCAAAGCCATAAAAAAGCCTCCCGACACATTGAACCGAATGGGGGAACATTGTACATAACACGCTGACGTTTTCTGGCAGAACCTCGTTGAGTTGTGTCTATTGCTCCACTATGCTCTAACATATTCATTAATAATGCTGTTTCTTGCTCCCTTTTGCTACATTTATCAAGTGAATATGCAAAATTCATCAATGCTTTTTTGTTAAATTTATGGAAACAATCATTGGCACAACAAAAATCATTCGTGTTATTTATTATTTTTTCTAATCGTTGCCAATTTTCTGAACAAATATTTTGCTCATCTTCTTGATTCGTGCTCGTTGAATTTTTATTTGTTAGTTTTTTCATGGCAGCAAAAGACTTCTTGATCTTGATATCATCAAGTTCATAAAATTTGATAATCACAATGTCTGATAATTCTTTAAAAATCATGCTTCTGACATCCAAAATAAATTGTCCTTTGTATTTGCGTATCGTTTCTCAGCTAATATTGTGTTGAATAATTGGTAAGGAGGTATTACACTTAAAAACTAGATTAGGCCCTCAATGCTTATTGTAATAATGTAAATTTCAAATGTCAATAAGGTGCCTTTTTATTTGCACGTCGCCATTTGTCGTTTAAGAACAGACGAGTTCTAGACGTTAATAATCAACCGTGGGATTTTGATGAACTGTTCAAAATGGCCCAAGAACTTGATGAGAAAAACGC
>JADWMI010000452.1 GCA_015767395.1 Bacteroidota bacterium
GATTGGAAAATATTAAAACAGAGAAATATGGAAGGGTATTATGTGATATATATTTGGACCAAATTCATTTAAATAAATGGCTAATAGACGAGAAATATGCTTTACCATATGATGGTGGGACAAAAGTCATACCAAAATCGTGGAAAAAATATCATAAAACTGGAGAAATATAAACAATATTTATTTTAAAAATTGATCTATCAAAATACTATATTATTTTATAATATATCAAAATTAAATATGGAAAAACATAGTTCATTAATAAAACATAATAATAAAGGCACTGGAGCAGGAGGTGCTAATACAAATAAAAATGGATTACCTTATGAGTCTATGACAGATTTACAAGATGAATATACAATCATCGAAAAACAACCAAATTGTGATATTATACAGTTCTCTGGAAATGAAAACAAATATAAAGTATCCAAACAATCAAATGTATTCAAAACAATGGATGAATATAGAGATAAAAATATTACTAAAGCCCATGGATGTAAGAATCCTGACGAATGTTTAATAGACTACACGAATAAAAAAATGTTTATCATTGAAAAGAAATTTCAAAATGTAGGAGGTAGTGTATGTGAAAAAATTCAAACACCCGATTTTAAGATTTGGCAATATAATAGAACATTCCCTACATACGAAATAATTTATATATACTGTCTCTCTGATTGGTTCAAGGAAAATTGTAAAGCTGAATTAGAGTATTTGAAATATAAAAAAATTTCTGTATTTTGGGGAAACAGTCCTTCGTATAAAAATGATATTATAGATTTTATAATTAATTATAAATAATTACTTCTGTTGTTACGGATTCAGGATTTTTAGAATTTATTGCTCTTCTAGCAATAATATCGTCCATATTACAATCATCAAAATTTTCTGTTATTAATGTCACCTTAGAATTACTCATCGCAAACTTAATATTTTTGCTTTTTATTTTTTTTATTTCATTTATTAATGCGGTATGACATTCTAAATCAAATCCTTCTTTAGTGTATTTTACAAACGATGTTTTAGTTTCAGGAGCATACGGAGGGTCCAGATAAACATAGTCTCCCTTTTTTATATTCAACATTGATTTACGAAAATCACCGCATATAAATTCTACATCCTTAATTAACTCACTAATAGTGTCTAACTCTACTTTTGTTATAATTGTAGGCGTATTTTTATAGTGACCATATGGAACATTAAATCCTTTAGGTCCCTCTCGATACACTCCTCTGAAACATGTTTTATTTAAAAACATAAATACTGCTGAGTATTCAATGGTATTTTTATCCATACTATTAAACATACTCCTAATCCAATAATAATAACTTTCCTTTGATGTTTTTGCTTCTTCAACTGTAGCTGGACTTCTATTTACACTTTCTCCTGTTATATTATCATATTCTGTTATATATTGGGTAATATACTCAAATAATTCATCTTTATTTGATTGAATATTTTTGTATATGTTAATTAATGGCTCGTTTAAATCATAGGCATATACTTTATTTTTTATAACTATCTCACCCGCCTTTTCCAGAGATAATACCGCTAATAAAACGCTCCCACCCCCCAAAAATATTTCATGATAATTATTAATTTTTTTTGGAACTTTTTTAATTATTTCATTAATAATTTGGGATTTACCTCCTAACCATTTCATAAAAGGCTTTTGTAGTTTTACTTCAGTCATTTGGTATATATATATATAAGCTTATTCTAAGTATTTATAGTTCAATTTTTTATTTTAGTGCTTTATTTTCAGTTGAAGCAACCAAACAAAAAATACAATATATACATATATTTTTTGTTTATCTATGACTTCGTTATGGTCGTTCTAACACCACAATATCGTTAATAATGTTCTTTTTTTCGAACAATTTCTTGAATTTGTTAATAACAACAAACAGTTTTTGTTTCTCTATTTTTTTTTCACGGGTATTCTCCTTATATAAATCAAATTTAGTTTCTAAAAAGTCAATCAATGCTATGGTCCTCTCTATAAATGTTAAAATATATTGTTTATCATCAGATGTAAGAGTATGTTTATATTTCTTGGACTCTCCTTTATATTCATGAGAATATTTTACAGGATATTTTTTCATTGTTCCTGGACCGTAAAATAAACTGACAATACCTGTGATTTCCCCATTACACTCAATATCATGTTGAGATCCTGGGTAAACACGACATACTATATCATCAAGAATTGATCGTAAAGGAATAAACAGCTTTGTAAATTTCGCTGAGTATTTAGCATATGGTGAACTTGTACCAAAACTATTAGACAAAATTTGTTCACATACTGACCCAGAACAAGATGTATTACAAACATCTATACCTAAATTACTCCAATTAGCATCATTACTTTCTTTATCAACACAATGTTGATGTATAATATGTGTTTCTGGTACGAATTCCATTTCTATCTATTTATACATATTCATATACATATGAGAAAACTTC
>JADWMI010000453.1 GCA_015767395.1 Bacteroidota bacterium
TTGTTGGTTTTGGGCGTTTACTTACTTTCTTTTAAAACCATATCAATTGTGATAGCGCTAGATAGGATTGCCATTTTATTTGAGACATCAGTATATCCAGAATTTAAATCCACATTGTATTTATCTGCTGTGGTAAAAATTTCTTTCATTGCTCCATTCCATTTTTTACTTATGGTTCCAATTTGTTTATTATAAGAATCGTTTATTTGAAAGTTCCAAGCTTTCCAATCTCCGGTAATTACAGCAACAAGTTGCTCGGATTTATTATAAATTTTAAAAGTGGGCTTAAATAATTTAAATTTTTGTTTTATGGAACCAATGGTATTGCCTTTGGAATCATCAATAGTAATTGTAGACATAAAGAAAGTCCAGCCTCTAGATATTGATGTTTGTAAATTACCAGTTGAATCTTTTATTTCTAGTTGAAAAGGCAACATGTTTTTGTTTAATAATAATCTAAGAAGTTTTTGTCCTACGGAAATTTGTTGGTTTACAGAACCAATCTCATTTCCTTTATTATTAAATACTTTGTAACAATTTTCGAACTTAAAATAGTTGACTTTTTCATCAATAAAGTAACTGTTTGAATCAAAAAAATTTGAATTCATCCTTTTAATAGCTTTAATTTAATTCCGAATTATTTGGCTTTTCGGTATTGCCCCGTTTTTCTGTTGGTATCTGGACTCCAATTTTTATTTTTTATTATTAGTGTTTGTTATTTCCAATAATTTATCAAATCATCTACCTCAAAATTGTTGTCAGGCACAAAAATATTTTCCCAATACAAGGCTCCGTTTATTTTTACAAAACTTTGTAATAACCAGCATTTAAGTTTTCTAAATTCAGGTTAATCCTTGTTGCATTCAAATTAAGAAATTCCAGTGCTGCAGTTGATTCTATTTGAGTTTCAGCGTATAAATTAGAGTTCAATACCATACTGAAGTCGGTTTGCTGATATATTTTCTTTGCGCTCGCAGGTGTAAGCCAAATATCAGTCATTTTTTCTGTTGACAATAAGCCTAAGACCCTTGCTGGTGGATTAGGATACAAAGTAAATTGATTGTTTGTAAAAACATTCGGATTTCCTAATTGGCCTATTGGTAAAGATCCCGAATCCCTTAAATTTATTCCTGTAACTAATCCAATATCCGTTTCGTTGGATGAACTATTGTTCTCATCACTACTACAACTAATAAAAAGTAGCAAGGCTAAAATAAGTGTCAGTTTTTTCATTCTTTTTTTGAGGTCAAAGGTTGGGAACAAGTTATAATATGAAAAGTTGCGATTTGGTAACCGCAATTTTCCGATGATTAAATTTAGGATAATTGGTTTTAAGAATCATTCTATATTATTGGGTTTAGCAATTTTTTATATTAATTGTTGGCTGTAGTTTATTTTCCATAATTATCGTAATAATAATCTATAATTTTCTCAATATCTTTAGTTCTTTTAAACTCTTTGCTTTCAATCATTTCAATTATTTTTGGGCAATCATTAAAAACTTTTTTTGCAGTTTTCTTAATTTTTTTTCCATAAATCATTTCACTCGAACCCAATTCAACAACATTGATTCCATCATCTTTATTTAAATAATATACTCCAAAGTTATCGGTTATCGAAACGATGCCTTCATAAGTCCTTGAGTGTTCTGTGACATATAGATTTATAATACCTTTATACTCTTTTACAACTTTCATTAGTTTAGGCTCTTGACCTACAATTATTTTATATCTATAAATTAATATTTCTCCTTCTTTTTTAATTTTTAGCTCTTTTACTTCCCTATAATTATATTCTTCTTTTTCTCCATCAGCACTTTTAAATTTAATCCTTTTATCTCCTAAAAGTCTTTTTGCTTCTCCTTGTATTACTTCTCCATTTCTAAAAGTTAAAGTTGCCTTTTCATACGAATTCTGAGCGTAAAATGAGAATGTTAAAAATACGGTTGCTAAAAAAATTAATCTTTTCATTATCAGTGTTTATTTCAATTACACCCAACTTGTTATATCTCAATAAATACTAAAACTTATACCTAATCAGTATCCAGGTTAAACAAATTTTATACTTTTTTATTAATTATTTAACTAAGCCAATAATAGATGACCTAATTAATTTTAACCCATAAAAACACCTAAAACCATTAATAATTTAGTTCAATGTATCTTTAAAATATGTGTTGATTTTTTAGCAATTATTTTTTAGGGGGCTTATATGCTATGAAATTAAGTCGCTTTTTTATTAAATAAGATGATAATTATCAGACCTTAATTTTCATTTTGTAAAGTCAATAATCTTTATGGAAAAACCATAGTTATGTATGGAAATACCCTCTACCTTGAGATATTAATGAATCAAGCTATTGAGTACAGCAACCCCATTAAAATACAAAACCTTACAGAATACCTAGGGGTTCTTTCGCATCTGTGAAAATTTACAATAATTTGGTCTTGTTAGAAAATATTTAG
>JADWMI010000022.1 GCA_015767395.1 Bacteroidota bacterium
TTTGAAGAAAAATTAATGCCAAACCATACAACCCTATAAACCCGAACATTACATCCTAAAAAAAATCAGAATACTTAAAAATAAAAAGACGCTAAAAGCGATTATCAAAACACACTTAAAACATACATGTTAATAAGGTATAAGTAGCCTGACAAGATTTTTTATTTTTTCTTTGATTATCAATTCAAAAACTTATTGCGCAACTAATAGTTTTCTAATATCTTTGCACCTCAATAAAAAAATATGATTCAAATAACTTTACCAGACGGTTCAAAGAGAGATTTTAATAGCGGAAGCACACCAATGGATGTTGCTAAGGATATAAGTGAAGGTTTTGCGAGAAATGTAATCTCAGCAAAATTCAACGACACCACCATTGAAACCACTACTCCATTAACTGTGGATGGAAAGTTAACACTTTATACATTTAATGATGCTGAAGGTAAAAAAGCTTTTTGGCATTCATCTGCTCACGTCTTGGCTCAGGCTATTACTTCTTTTTATCCTAAAGTAAAATTGACTATTGGTCCAGCGATTGACAATGGCTTCTACTACGATGTTGATTTAGGTGAGGATGTGATTTCGGAAAAAGATTTTAAAGCTATCGAAAATAAATTCCTAGAACTTGCAAGAGGAAAGCACACTTTTAATATGCGAGAAGTTAGCAAAGCTGATGCTTTGGCTAAATACAAGGAAGAAGGCAATCAATATAAAGTTGAATTGATAGAAAACTTAACTGATGGTGATATTACTTTTTGTGATCACTCTGACTTTACCGATTTATGTAGAGGAGGTCATATTCCAAATACTGGGCTTATAAAAGCTATAAAAGTTATGAGTGCTGCAGGTGCTTATTGGCGAGGTGACGAAAAGAACAACCAGTTAACACGTATTTATGGTGTTTCATATCCAAAACAAAAAATGCTTACCGAGTATTTAGAATTATTGGAAGAAGCAAAAAAACGTGACCATAGAAAATTAGGAAAAGAACTTGAATTATTTACTTTTTCAGCAAAAGTTGGACAAGGTTTACCGCTTTGGTTGCCAAAAGGCGCAGCATTGCGAGAAAGATTGGAACAATTTTTAAAGAAAGCTCAGAAAAAAGCTGGATATGAAATGGTAATGACACCACATATTGGACAAAAAGAATTGTACGTCACTTCTGGTCATTATGAAAAATATGGTGAAGATAGTTTTCAACCAATTGGAACTCCTAAGGACGGAGAAGAGTTTTTACTAAAACCTATGAATTGTCCGCATCACTGTGAAATATACAATCACAAGCCATATTCATATAAAGAATTGCCAAAACGATTTGCTGAATTTGGTACCGTTTATAGATATGAACAAAGTGGTGAATTACATGGTTTAACCAGGGTAAGAGGATTTACACAAGATGATGCACATATTTTTTGCACGCCTGATCAATTAAATGAAGAGTTTAAAGATGTAATTGATTTGGTATTGTATGTATTTCAATCCTTAAGTTTTGATAATTTCACTGCACAGGTTTCATTAAGAGATCCTGACAATAAAGAAAAATATATTGGTAGTGACGAAAACTGGAAAAAAGCCGAAGATGCCATTTTAAATGCGACCAAAGAAAAAGGTTTGGATTATGTAGTAGAATATGGTGAAGCTGCATTTTACGGCCCTAAGTTAGACTTTATGGTGAAAGATGCCTTAGGCAGAAGTTGGCAGTTAGGAACCATTCAAGTAGATTATAATTTACCTGAACGTTTCGATTTAACTTACAAAGGAGCTGACAACCAATTGCACCGACCAATAATGATTCACCGAGCACCTTTTGGTTCCATGGAACGATTTATTGCAGTGTTATTAGAGCATACTGCGGGTAAATTTCCACTTTGGCTAACCCCGGAACAGGTTATTATACTGCCAATCAGTCAGAAATATCAAAAATATGCCGAAAAAGTTTTACATTTGCTAGAAAATTCCGAAATTCGCGCCCTTGTAGATGATAGAAATGAAAAAACAGGAAGGAAAATTAGAGATGCAGAATTGAATAAAATTCCTTTTATGATAATTGTTGGAGAACAAGAAGAATTAGAAGGAACGGTTTCAGTAAGAAAACAAGGAGAAGGAGATCAGGGAACATTTACAACTAATGAATTTATTTCGTTAGTACAAAAAGAAATAAAAAGTACATTAAAAACATTTTAAGTTTAATTTAAATTATACTGTCATAGCAATCCGGAAAAATTCAGGTAGAAGACCTTGGAGAATCATAAAAGAGGATCAACATCGAATTAATGAACACATTAAATTTGTTGACGAAGTACGTTTAGTAGGTGATAACATTGAAGTTGGAGTTTATTCAATTTCAAAAGCAAAATCTCTTGCTAGAGAACAAGAACTAGATTTGGTTGAAATATCACCAAAAGCAGTACCTCCTGTTTGTAAAATAATTGACTATAAAAAGTTTCTTTACGAACAAAAAAAGAGGGAAAAAATTCAAAAATCTAAGGCTACTAAAGTAGTTGTAAAAGAAATTAGATTTGGCCCACAAACAGATGAACATGATTTCGAATTCAAAAAGAAACATGCCATTAAGTTTTTACAAGACGGTGCCAAATTAAAAGCTTTTGTATTTTTCAAAGGACGATCTATTATATATAAAGATCAAGGTCATATTTTATTATTAAGATTGGCTACGGAATTAGAGGAATACGGAAAAGTAGAGCAATTACCTAAATTAGAAGGTAAACGGATGATTATGTATTTGGCTCCTAAAAAGAAATAACACTTCGGCTACGCTCAGTGAGCAAGAAATTGAACGCTGTTAGTTTAGAAAAAGAAAAGATATTAAGCAAGATAAAAAAGTAGAAGAAAGATGCCTAAAATGAAAACCAAATCTAGTGCTAAGAAGCGTTTTAAGCTTACTGGTTCTGGAAAAATTAAAAGAAAACACGCTTTTAAAAGTCATATTTTGACTAAAAAAAGTAAGAAACGTAAATTAAAGTTAACTCATGACGGTTTAGTACATAAATCAGATAGAGCTAACATTTTACAACAGTTAACTTTAAAATAATAAAGTTACAGGGAATTTAATTATTAACCTTGGAGTAGCGCAAATACAAGAATAAATTAAATTTTATCGCCTACTACAAAAATAACAAATTGAAATTATGCCAAGATCAGTAAATTCAGTTGCTTCAAGAGCTCGAAGAAAAAAGATATTGAAGCAAGCAAAGGGTTACTTTGGACGTAGAAAAAACGTTTACACAGTAGCAAAAAATGCGGTTGAAAAAGGAATGGTTTATTCTTATAGAGATCGTAAAAACAAAAAGAGAACTTTCCGTGCTTTATGGATTCAACGTATTAACGCTGGAGCCCGTCAGTATGGATTGTCTTACTCACAGTTTATGGGAAAAGTAAAAGCTAATAATATTGAATTGAACCGTAAAGTTCTTGCAGATTTAGCGATGAACAACCCAGAAGCTTTTAAGGCAGTTGTAGATCAAGTAAAATAGATTTTTAATTTCTTGCTTATATATAAAAACCCAATCTTACGATTGGGTTTTTTATTTTTTTAATAATCTAACGTTCTTAAATATTTCAATTTGGTTTTCCAAACTTCCAATTTTTCTTTGTGTCCATCAATTTGATCCATCACGTTTTTCACCAATGGATTGTCTTTCTTAATATTAGATATAAACCCAATATTGTTTTCTAATTGTTGAATTTCTCTAACCGTTTCATCAACCTTCTTTCTAACAAATAATTGTTCTGAATCCAATTTTCTATAGTCCTTTTGATCCAAATAACTCCCCACCATATTGGTGAATTTCATCATTTCAATATCCTTCTTCTCAATTTTAGAAGCGTCTACTATTTTGTCTAACAATTTATTGAATTTCATTTCAATATGCCTCATTTCATAAGGCACTCTTCCCAGCGCTCTCCACTGCTCAACATAACCTTTAACCATATCTATGGTGATTTCTGCATCAGGGTTAGATGATTGCTCTTTAATTATATTTAATAATTCTTTCTTTTTATTAAAAACCTCTAGTTGCTCTTTATTTCCTTCATCCTGAACATTGTGTAATCTATCAAAATAATAATTACAAGCATCTTTAAATTCTTTCCAAAGTTTATCGGAGTATTTTCTTGGGACATGTCCAATTTTTTTCCAATCAGATTGAATCTTTTTCATTACTGCGGTTGTTGCCTCCCATTCAGTACTCTCTTTAATAGATTCTGCTTTCTCTATTAACAGCTTTTTTTGATTCAAATTTTCTAAGTGATCCTTTTTTACATCCTTAAAAAAATTGTTTTTGGCACCGTTAAATTTACGAGTAGCTTCCTTAAATTTATCCCAAATCTTATCGCTTTTCGCCCTAGGAACTTGGCCTATACTAAAAAATTTATTTCGTAAATCCTCTATTTCCTTTATGCTTTTTTGCCAATCTATTTTAGACTTATTTTTTGAAAAATCTAAATCTTCAATTTCCTTAATTACAGCCAGTTTCTTATCAATATTCCCTTCATATTTAGATTTTAAGTCTTTGAAAAAATCATGACGCTTATCATGTATTTTTTTTGTTGCCTCGCTAAATCTACCCCAAACCTCTTCTCTGTGCTCGCGTGAAACAGGACCAACTTCCTCTTTCCAAAGTTTATGTAAAATTTGTAACTCATTAAAAGCCGCATTCACATCTTTCAACTTATCCAATTCTTCTGCTTTTTCAACCAGCTTAAGTTTCTCTTCTAAATTATGTTTAAAGTCTAATTCACGCAGGTCATTACTAATATGTAACAAGTCGTAAAAACGCTCAACATGATGATGATATGTTCTCCAAGTATCATTATATTTCGCTCTAGGTATTGGACCTACCGCTCTCCATTTATCTTGAACATCTTTAAACATTTTATACATAACACCACCATCATTGGCACTGTCAATTAAATGTTTTAATTCTTCAATAATTTCAAGCTTTGTTTCTAAATTATTCTTTAGAAGGTTGTCTTGATTTGCAAAATATTCGTTTCTTTTAATTTTGTAGTCGTATAGATGACTATTATATGTTAATTTTAAAGGATTGTTGTACTGAAAATCAGCCAGCTCACCACCTTCACTTAAAAATTTCTCTTTCTCAATTTTAAGTAATTCACCAAACTTTAAATTAAAAACACTTTTAATGGTATTAACATTATTGTTGATGCTTTGAATTTGATCTCCATGAACCAGTAAACCTAATTGATTAACTAATTCTTCTAAATTCAAACTTTCATAATCAAGCATTTCAACTGGAGAATGCACAATCGCTTCAGAAGTTTCGGCTATTTTATTCTCAATTTCCTCAACAGCTTTATTTTCCAGAAGTTTAATTTCTGGCCCAGCTTCTAACTTTTTTAAAGGCTCTTCTTTTTCTTTATTTTCAGTTTCTACACTTTCTGAATCTTGAAGTGTTGTCTTTTTCTCTTCAGAGGCTAAATTATTCTCATCAACTGGTAAACTATTGTCTTGATCTAACATATAAAAATGTTTAAGGTTCGTTAAAATTAAGGCGTAATATTATTTTATCACCTATTTATTTAAGATGTATTTTTCTTTTAAAAGTTGCGTAAAATTAAGCAATTCTTTTTATGAATTCCATATTTTCCAAGACTTTTCTGCTTGTAACTGAAGCATTTCAAGTCCGTTCTTTATAATTGCTCCTCTTTTTTTCCCTTCGCTTAAAAATTTAGTTTCAGCTGGGTTGTAAATTAAATCGAATAACAAATGTTTATTTGTAATAAACTGAAAAGGGATGTTAGGTGATTCATTAATATTTGGGTGTGTTCCTACTGGAGAACTATTAACAATTACAGTGTATTCTTCCATTATTTGTTCATTCAACATAGAGTATAAAAACCTGCCTTCCGACACTTTTCTGGACACAAATTTATATTCAATATTCATTTTATCAAATGCGTAAGCAATTGCTTTTGATGCACCACCTGTTCCTAAAATCAATGCTTTTTTATGATTGCTTTTCAAGAGTGGCTGAATAGCATTTTGAAATCCATAAAAATCAGTATTATAACCAACTAATTTATTATCATCTGTTATTTTAATAGTATTAACCGCACCAATATTTCTGGCGTCCTCGTCAACATCATCTAAATATCTCATAACAGATTCCTTATAAGGAATGGTAACATTTATCCCTCTAAATTCATCTTCTCGGTGATACAACAAAAAGGGAAATTCTTCAATCTCAGGAATATCAAAATTACTGTATTTATAATCCTTCAATCCTAACTCCTGAAACTTTTCAGTAAAGTATTTTCTTGAAAACGAATAGGAAATATCCTTTCCTAACAAACCAAACTTATTTCTATTATTCATCTATGTAATTATTACGGTCTGTACCGTATTTATCAATTAATATAACTAATCCCATTCCCACTAAAATAAATAAAATCGCAATCCAAGTTTCTTGTTGCGAAAAATTGGGGAAATACCTTTTAAAATTTTCAATAATTTTATCACCATTAGAATCCAACAAGACAACACCATCTCTCATTTTATATATTTCCATTTTCCAAGGCCAAACAATTCCCAATGAACCTGAAATAAAACCAATAATTGCAGCGGTAACTATTTGATGCCAACGTTTTAATACATACCCTAAAATATGTGAAGTAACAACGAGTCCAAATGCCGACCCAAATGTAAATACTGCCATTATTTTAAGGTAACGCAATCTTTCTTCATTATCAATAAAACTAAAATCTCCTGTAAAAACTTCAATAATAGTTTTATATAACATGGTTACAGAATCTACCAGTAACAACACATAGTTACCCAATAATATTAGTATAAAAGAGCCAGAGAGTCCAGGTAAGGTCATTCCTGAAACACCTATAATTCCACAAACAAAAACAAACCATAAATTATCGTTCTCCTTTGCTGGATTCATAAAACTAATAGCAATCCCTAAAAACATTCCAATAATCAGAGAAATAATGTTTGTTCTATTCCAATCATTAAACTCTTTAGATATATAATAAAGTGACCCTATTATCATTCCAAAAAACAAACTCCAAACGTACAATTCATAATTACGTAGAAAATAATCAATAACAAGGGAAATACTAAAATAACTAAAAATACTACCTCCCATTATTAGGATTAGAAAAGTACCATTCACATAGATGTAAAAGCTTTTAAACCTTCCGTTTGCTAACAGCAAAAACGCTTTAGAATTTATTTTTCTGAAGGAATAAATCATTTCTTCATAAAATCCCAGCACAAAAGAAATCATACCACCAGAAACCCCAGGAACTTTATTTGCAGCACCCATTGATAACCCTTTTAAAAAAAGAAAGCACTTATCTAATAAACTACGGTCTCTCGCCATGTGTTAATCTTATTTAGCTCCTAAATTTGCGATTTTTTCTAATAATATAATTACACCAAAACCAATAACTGCTAATAAAATAGCTGAAGACAACTGTGCATCTCCCTCAAACGAAAAAGGGGAAATACTTTGCTCATTAAAGGGTACATTTTCACCGTGTGAATTAACCCTCCAGGTCAATGTTTCTTTCCAAGGCCATATTTTATTTAATGATCCTAAAATAAAACCTGTTAAAACAGCCAAGGTTAAATTTTTATAATGAGCGAATAACCAATTTAATACTTTTGAGAAAGACAACAAACCTATAATTGCTCCTGTAGCAAGCATTGCTATAAGTTTTAAATCTTTTGTATGAATTGCTTCCAAAACAGGTTTATAGGCTCCCAACAACACCAATATAAACGAACCAGAAATACCTGGCAAAATCATAGCACAAATAGCCAATGCCCCTGCTAAAAACATAAAGAAGGGCGATGAATTTTCAGAAATCAAAGGCTGTAAAGTTGTAATGTAATAAGCAATAACAGCACCAGCTACTAGCAAAATTACTGTTACCATACTCCATTTTGTAATTTGTTTTGCAATATATAACACACTTGCTAAAACCAAACCAAAAAAGAATGACCATACCAATATTGGTTTGTTTTCTAACAACCAGGAAATTAGCTTGGCTAATGAAAGTATACTCGTAAAAATACCAATAAATAAGGCCAATAAAAAGTTTCCATTTACAGCTTTCCAAGCAGCTTTAATCCCATCCGTTTTTAACAACTTTAAGGTTGTTAAATTAACAGCACTAATAGAGCCAAGAAGCTCTTCGTAAATACCTGAAATAAAAGCAATTGTGCCTCCAGACACACCAGGGACAACATCTGCAGCTCCCATTGCCATTCCTTTTAAAGAAATTATAATATATTGTAATAGATTTCGTTGATGCATATGTCTATAAAATTAATCAGACAAATGTAACATTTTTATAAAGAAGTTTTTTCGAATTCTTTTATGATAGACTGCACATGATTCATCTCATAAACTTTTGGGAATAATTCTTTCAAAATTGATTGGTATTCAAAATCAACTAATAATCCGTTTTTTAAATGAACAGCACCTTTTATATCATTTTTAAAATTAAAATACAAAGCACTTACTCTGTACGATATCTCTGCAGAATCATTAAAATGTTTTCCAGCCTTCAATAAATTTTTTAGAGCATCTTCAAATTCACCTAAAAAACACAACACATCTGCTAAACCAACCCATATTTCAAGATCGTGATCGTTAAGATTGATGCATTGTTCAAAAGCTTCAACCGCTTCCTCAAAATACTCAAGGTTTATATTTATTTTAGCATAAATTCGCCAATACAGCTTGTTGGTTTCGTCAATTTCTATGGCTTTATTTACATAAAAAAGTGCTCTATTGTATTTTTTTAATTTTAATTCTAAACTAGCAAGCGCAATCCACCCCTTATCTAACAATGGATCTTCATGAACTGCTTTCTTATAAAAATCAATTGCTAAGTTTGTTTCGTTAAGCTTCTCATAACATTCACCAATTCTTAAAAACACAAATGAAGTTGCATCATCAAGCTTTAATGTTTCCTTATAATTTTCAATTGCCTCTTCAAATTTATTTAATTCCTCCAACGATTTTGCCTTCTCTAAATAGGCTCCTACAAAATGCTCATCAATTAAAACAGCATAATCAAATGCTCTTACCGCTTCTTCGTAAGACTCTAAAATAAAATACTGACGCCCCAATTGATGCCAAGCTACTTCACTGTAGGGGTCTTTGTTTATGTAAGCATTTAGAAAATCAATTGCTTCTTGGTGTTTGTTCTCCATATCGAAACAATAAATAATATTGTAGAGCGAAGAATAATCTTCAGCATCATTTTCCAAGCATTTTGAAAAACTCAACCGTGCTTCATCAAAGTTATCCAAATACAAATACTCCATCCCAATCATGGCTAAAACATCAGCCTTATCATCGGTATAATCAAGCGCAATTTTTAATGAATTGATTGCTCTTAAATGCTCGTCATTTTTTGAATATATACTTGCCTGTTGAACATAAATTTCTTCATTAGTTGGTTCAATAGCCTGCAATTCTTTTAATAAAATTGACGCGGCCTCAATCTCTCCATAAAAAATCAAAAGTTCCGCATCTAACAACCTTAACATAACAGAATTTGGATGTTGCTTTAATCCTAAACTAATAGCCTTTTTAGCCAATGATGTTTTCCCAGAATCAATATAATAATGTATTATCTCTTCAAATTCTATAGAATCAAAAAAATAAACGCTATTGGTTTTTAGCATTGATTCAAATTTGGATAACGGTATATTGTTTTCTTTTGGAGTTAAAGACATAAAGAAGGATTCGGTTTTTACTTGGAAATAAAAGTACTCGAACTAAGCCTAAATTTTAAAATAACTTCTAAATCTTTTTAACAAATTAATTAACAAAATGCTTTATATTTGTATTCCAAACAATGTTTGGTACTACTATGAGTAAAAAAACACTACTTAACTCAAAAGAAATTGACATCATTTTACATCGGTTGGCATGTCAGCTAATTGAAAACCACAATACTTTTGAAAATACGGTTCTTATTGGTATTCAACCAAGAGGAACTTATCTAGCAGAACGTTTAATGTATATTTTACAAAATGAATATAACATTAAAAATATTGAATTTGGACAACTAGACATCACTTTTTATCGTGACGATTTTAGACGTAGAGATGCACCTGCAGAAGCAAATAAAACCAATATAAATTTTATTATTGAAGATAAAAATGTGGTTTTTATTGATGACGTGCTATTTTCTGGAAGAAGTATTCGTGCCGCCCTTACAGCAATTCAATCGTTTGGAAGACCCTCAAACATTGAATTATTAGTGTTAATTGACAGACGATTTAGTCGTCATCTGCCTATTCAACCAGATTACAGAGGTAGACAGGTTGATGTAATTAACCAAGAAAGAGTTACTGTAAATTGGAAAGAAAGAGACGGTAATGATACCGTATATATTATAAACAATTAAGTACATGAGTCAGTTAAGCGTAAAAAACCTTTTAGGGATAAAACATATAAACAAGGCTGATATTGATTTGATTTTTGAAACAGCCGACCATTTTAAAGAAGTAATTAACCGCCCAATAAAGAAAGTACCATCACTTAGGGATATTACTATTGCCAATCTATTTTTTGAAAATAGCACACGTACAAAACTTTCATTTGAACTTGCGGAAAAGAGATTGTCAGCTGATGTTATTAATTTTTCTGCAAGCCAGTCTTCTGTAAAAAAAGGAGAAACGTTAATTGATACCGCAAACAATATTTTATCAATGAAAGTTGATTTAATTGTAATGCGACATCCTAATGTTGGCGCATGCGATTTCTTATCTAAACACGTAAATGCTGCTATTGTAAATGCGGGTGATGGAACACATGAACATCCAACACAGGCTTTATTAGATTCCTATTCAATTAGAGAAAAATTAGGTAGCTTAAATGGCAAAAAGGTTGTTATTGTAGGTGATATTTTACACTCTCGAGTGGCTTTATCCAATATTTATGCTTTAAAATTACAAGGAGCTGAAATTAAAGTTTGCGGTCCAAAAACACTCATTCCAAAATATATTGAAAGTATGGGTGTTGGAGTTGAAAACGACATTAAGAAAGCACTTGCCTGGTGTGATGTTGCCAATGTATTACGTGTTCAAAATGAACGTATGGCCATTAATTATTTTCCTTCAACAAGAGAATATGCTCAACTTTTTGGCATCAACAAAAAACTACTTGATTCACTTGATAAAAAAATAATAATTATGCATCCCGGGCCTATTAATAGGGGTGTGGAAATAACAAGTGATGTTGCTGATTCAAACCAATCTATTATTTTGAATCAGGTTGAAAATGGAGTAGCTATTCGAATGGCAGTGATCTATTTATTGGCTCAACAAATTGAAAGAATGTAATATGAATATTGATAAAACTAAAAAGTACACACACTTAAAATCAGTGCAAAATTCTGCCCAAGAAATTTTTACTGAACTTAAAAATCATTATTCCGAAATTAAAAACGAACATCTAATTGTTGATTTTTCCGAAAATATTAACATCAATATTGAAGAATTATTGTTATTTTTGGAGTTAAGCACAAGCCATAGAGAAAATGGCACTAGTTTTGTGATTGTTTGTAAAGACATTGATATTGATGAAATTCCAGATGAAATTAATGTGGTCCCTACATTTACAGAAGCATTAGACATTCTTGAAATGGATGCTATTGAAAGAGATTTAGGTTTTTAAAAAACACAATTGCTTATTGATGAAAAAACTACTTTTAATAACGTTTTTATTATTCACCTCTTTATCGTTTGCTCAGCAAGATGGTAAACAGGATAATGATGTTGTTGAAAAAAATAAAACTATTGTAACACTTACTTCAATTACTGCTTCTCCAAATCCTTTTAATATTAGAACTGATATTCGTTTTCAATCATCTAAAAATCAATCGGTAGAATTCTCTGTTAAAAATTTATTAGGTAAAAAAATCCACAGCCAACATATTGAGGCTAAAATAGGTTTAAACAATATCGCTTTTGAAAAAAATGACCTCATCAAAGGAATGTACATTTACACGCTTCAATCTGGAATAGAAATCGCTTCAAAAAGATTGGTAATTAAATGAGTTTAAAACTCACTATATTAGGTTGCCATTCGGCAACTCCTCGTGTAAACGCGCACCCAACAGCCCAATATTTAGAAATAAACAACCATTTTTTTTTAATTGATTGTGGAGAAGGAACACAAGTTCAGCTTCGAAAGTACCAAGTTAAGTTCTCCAAAATAAAGCATATTTTTATATCTCACTTACACGGAGACCATATATTTGGATTGGTTGGATTGGTTTCAACATTTAGATTGCTAAATCGAGAACATGAATTACATGTTTACGGACCAAAAGGAATCAAAGAATTAATTACTTTGCAATTAAAACTTTCAAATTCCTGGACACATTATCCTTTATTGTTTCATGAGTTAACATCTAAAGAAAGTGAACTTATTTTTGAAGATGATAAAGTTGAAGTTTCTACAATCCCCTTAAATCATAGAATATATACCAACGGTTTTTTATTTAAAGAAAAACTAGGCGAACGTAAATTAAATATGAGCACAATTCAACAATTTGATGAAATTGAAGTTTGTGATTACCAAAATTTAAAAAACGGGAGAGATTTTACTTTAAAAACTGGAGAAATTTTAAAAAATAATATGCTCACGCAAGATCCTCCTTCACCTAAAAGCTATGCCTTCTGCAGTGACACATCATATTTCCCTGAAATTATCCCTCAAATTAAAAATGTAAATTGCTTATACCACGAAACTACTTTTTTAAAAGACAAGGAAAATCTTGCCGCAACAACCAAACATTCAACCGCAGAGCAAGCTGCAAAAATTGCTAAAGAAGCAGACGTAAAGAAATTAATAATAGGCCATTTTAGTGGACGATATAAAAATAAAGGAGCTTTTTTGGATGAAGCTACTCCTATTTTTGAAGACACAATATTGGCTGAAGAGGGAAAAACTTTTGTGATTGAATAAAATGAGGTTCTTATCTCATTCCTAAAAAAGCCAATTAAATTTAACTTGTACACTAAGAATTATTATAAATACCTGATTTACATTATATAAAATCATTGTAAATTACACTTCCTATTCAAAAAACTCACAAATATTTCTTATCTTCAACAATGATATTTAAATTGGTTTGAAAAGTAACACGATAAATACTATTTATAAAGAAATCTTCGAAACCTATCAAGGTGTAGAAATAGAAGAACATATTAAAAAATTAATTGAATTAGATTTTTTTTACCCGTATAACACCACTTTTTTTTGCATTACAAATACCGTTTCACAAACCTTTGAATATGTAAGTAAAAATTTCACCTCCTGTACGGGGCTCCCAAAAGATAAAATGCTAAATGGTGGTATGAAATATTTTTGGTCTCGTTTTCACCCAGATGATGTTCCATTGTGGATGCAAACCTTAAAAACACTCATGGAATTTACCATGAATGATTTGGATCCAGAAAAAAGGAATAAAATGAGTTACACCTGGAATTTTCGCTTAAAAAACGCAGAAGGGAATTATGTGAATATTGTTCAAAACACAACTCCTCTGCAGTTTGACGACTCTAGTAAACCCATCATTGGATTGGCGCATTATACCGTTTTAGACGCCCGTATTAAAATGGATATTTGTGCAACTGCAAAATATTTAAATAATAAAAATGAGTATGAAACTTTATTTTTTTCTAATGTCACCAACAAAAATTTACTAACATCCGTTAGCAATAGAGAACGTGATATTATCAGGCTATTACTATTAAAAAATTCAAGTAAAGAAATTTCAGAAAAACTAAATATCAGCAAAAACACGGTTGACACGCATAGAAGAAATATTTTAAAAAAATTCAATATAAATTCTACAGGAGAACTTCATAGTCATTTTAAAAGCAATATGGGCCTCTTTTAAAAATTACTCATAATGAGTATTGTATTAACTGAAAATAAAGACTAATTTTCCTTAATTATTAAGATATAAAAAATCGTAAAGGAAAATTGTCTATTTAAGTACTTAAAAAGTGTACTACCATTGAAAAATGGTAGTATTGTTTTTTTCAATTACATCTATATAGAAAATAACCATTTAAAAACTATCCTGCTTTCCTGGTGCGCTTCCTCAATTTAAAAATACGATCAGTATAGTACTCTTTTAGTTCATCAATAAAACTTAAAGGGTTTTCGTACTCCGTCAAGACTATATAGGTCTGTTTATTTTTGATTTGATACAACCGTTGCTCTAAAGCAAAAATTTCTTTTTCTAAATAATTATCTTTAAATGTACTAGCCCTATCACCTCCTTCAGAAGTAATTAATTGGAATGCATTTCCGCTGCAAATGTGCGTGTGATAATCTTGTAACTTTTCCAAATCACCCGAATGATAAATTTCAATAAGTTTGGTTGTGATTTCTGTAGCCAAATCTATTTTATCGTGATTTAGAGAAAACTTATCTGGATGCGAAACCAACATGGCCTCTCGGTACAATCGTTTTCTTTCTTTTTGATTTTCAAAGGTTTTGCAATCTGCTTTGTCTTTGTTTAAAACATTTAGCCCCTCAATATTTCTATAGTTTTTACCACGTTTTTTTTGAGCCAATCGCTTTTCTTTTTTGGCTTTTTGTAATTGTTTATAAAGAACTGTAAGTTCCTGTTCTTCAATAATTTGTTTTTCTAAATGGAATTGAAGTGTTGATTCAAAGGTTTTAATTTTTTGCTGAATTGTATCTAACTCACGTTGTAAAACGTGTAACTTCTTCTTCAATAAACTATGCTGATTGTCATAATTTTTTGAAATCAGAAAATTATCTTCAGTCATACAATAGGTATTAAAACTCAATGAAAATTGAGGCTACAAAAATTAATATTCTCCAATACTCAATAAAACGAGCGTACAAGATCTTTCGGATGCAATATTATTTGAAGAAAGAATTTTTTCAAATTCATCGTTTTCAGTTCCAGGATTAAAAATAACACGCCTAGGATTTAAATCAACAATATAATTGTAGTAGTTTTTTTGATTTCCGGCATTCAAATACAAACATACTGTGTCAATATTCTCAAATTTCTGTTCAGTTGAAAAAATTTTCACACCTTTAACACTGCCCTCCTTACCTCCTAATGCAACAACATCAAAATTGCTATCTACCAATCTATGAATGGCAATGTTTGAATATTTACTTGGGGTTAGAGAAGCTCCCAATACGAGTGTTTTATTCATAATTTTTTTACATTATCATTAAAAAAACTGTAACAAAAATAAATTCTAATCGTCTATTAAAATAACTCTTAAAAAATACAAAAAAGATATCTTGATAATTATTTGAATTAATTAGTCAACTACCTTTTTTGAAAAAAGCCTCCAAACTTGCATTTGTGAGGCTTTATTATTTTTACCACCTAATTATAACACTGCCCCAAGTGAATCCACTTCCAAACGCAGCTAAAACAACCAAATCATTGTCTTTAATTTTGCCCTGTTCCCAAGCTTCCGTTAAAGCAATAACCACTGAAGCCGCTGTGGTATTACCATATTTCATAATATTATTAAAAACCTGATCATCATTCAATCTGAACTTTTTCTGAATGAATTGAGAAATACGCAAATTTGCCTGATGAGGAATTAGTAAATCAATATCAGAAACCTCTAAATTATTGGTTTGTAAACCTTCCATAATAACTTCCGAAAAACGAACAACAGCATGTTTAAATACAAAAGTTCCATTCATATAAGGAAAATACGATTCATCACTTGCATCATTGGCTTCTAAAATTTCAGGAACCCAATGGCGTATGCTTGGAGCCAATACAGTTAATTCTTCCGCATGCTTTCCTTCAGAGTGTAAATGAGAAGATAAAACACCTTTGGTATTGTCCTCTGTTCTTGACAAAACAGCCGCTCCGGCTCCATCACCAAAAATTACAGAAACACCTCTTCCTCTCGAGGTTTTATCCAAACCTCCTGAGTGAAATTCTGCCCCAACAACCAATACATTTTTATACATTCCAGTTTTAATAAACTGATCAGCAACAGATATTCCATACACAAATCCAGAACACTGATTGCGAATATCAAGAGCTCCTATAGTTTTCATATCTAACATTTCTTGAAGCTGCACACCACAACCTGGAAAATAATAGTCTGGACTTAAAGTTGCAAACACAATAAAATCAATATCATCTTTTGTTAACCCCGCTCTTTCTATGGCTATTCTCGATGCTTTTGCACCCATAACTGCCGATGTATCTTCGCTTCCCTCTTCTATCCATCTACGCTCTTGAATTCCAGTTCTTTCCTGAATCCATTCGTCATTTGTATCCATTAATTTTGACAAATCCTCATTTGTTACAATATTATCTGGAACATAATAACCCAGTCCTGTTATTCTTGAATTATACATAATATTAATTTATTTGTACCAAACTTACTAAAAACTTCACTCTATTACAATAATATTTTAAATACCAAATTCCTTTCAGTCTTTAATAGCCCATAAAAGATAAGACCATAACAATTAGCAAATTAATTGTTTACATTAAATATTTTACCTCAATTATAAAAAATATTTAACCTTTAAATTATTACAAAACGCCAGCTTTCAACAATTTATTAGCAGGTATAAGCCTATTATTTTGTATTTTGGTAGTAATTTTAATCAAAAAACAAACACCATATGAAAAATCTATTTTTTGTAATCATTATGTTTT
>JADWMI010000454.1 GCA_015767395.1 Bacteroidota bacterium
AAATGCTGTAAATATCTTATTAGAAATTAGCAGAGGGACAAATTTTGTCCCTAGGGCAATATATCTTTGGGCAGTTATACTAAATTATTAAAAGAAGTAAAGAATAAAAACCTCCGGGTTTAAAAAATTAAAATATACTAAAATGTTTAACCTTAAAAAATGCTTGCCTATGTAATAAACAAACGTACCCAGAGGAAGAATTATAAATAACGTCATTACGAGAAGCGTAGCGACGAAGTAATCTCTCTATCGATTAGCAGATTGCTTCATTTCATTCGCAATGACAATATTTTTTTAATCTCTTGCAACCGCTTAAAACAGTAAGAAGTTACAATGCTCCAAAAGTAGCATTCCTTTCAGACTTTACAAAGTAAAAGATTCTTTATGTAAAACGTCATTACTAATTGCCTTAGGCAGGAAGTAATCTTTTCATTTAGAATCGAATGATAATTTAAAATTTAATAAAATGAAAAAATTAATAGGAATATTAGGAGTTGCAGTAATTGCTGTGACAATGTTTGCAAATAAATTCTGCAAACATTAATAAAAATACAGATTTGGCAAGTTTAATTGCTATGAATGTTGCCAATGCTGAGGATGAAGATGGTGATCTATGTTCTAGTGAACCTGATATAACATGTTGGGTTAGTTATCCTGATGGTTCAATTTTTTTCTCTCCTAATTGTGAGCCAGATACATTTTGGACCTGGTCTGATTGTATGTAGTAAAAAATAAATAAGTTTTTGCAGGTATTGAATTTTTCAATACCTGCATTTTATAGGTTTAATTTGACCTTTAGCACCTTTTTGTTAAAGAAATAAATCTTTAAAGTAAATAACAATGTAAATGAGTATAAAAAACAAAAATGAGAATATGAGAAAATTGGAGAATATAAGAAACATATTAATTATTTTTATTTGTTTTCAAATAATAATGTCATGTAAAGAAAATAGTGTAGAGGTGACTTTGAATAACAATGCAATAATGTTCAATGAGTTTCCTAGAGAGGATACTATAACTTTTGAAAATTTAGGGGATTACAAAACGGGAGTTCCTAAAAAAATATTTTTTATGGATTCGACTCTCATTCTTTTTAATATACCGAAAAAATCAAAACATTTATTCAATAATTATTCATTAAAAAAGGGTGAATTTTCAAAAGGATATGTGAGTAAAGGTAAAGGTCCTGGTGAAACTATTGGAGCATCATGTGCTGGGGTTATTGATGATAAATTATGGTTTTATGATATTTCTTTAAATAAAGTTTTGATTACAGACAAAAAAAAGGCTATAAAAAACAATTCTTTTTACCCTTTTAAAGAGTATAAATTAAAAAATCATTATAGTAGAATCGATTTAATGGATAGCCTTAATTTTTATGGGATTGGAAATTTTGAATCAACATCTCAATCAATAATTGAAAAAACAAATTTAATTTCAAATGAAAAAGATGAATATTATGGTGAATTCAGAGATGATTTGAATGATATAGAGCATGGTACAATTAAAGGGGTTTATAATTCGAGTATTAATATAAAACCCTCTGGGAAAAGTATAGTTTTAGGATATAGACATACTGATCTTATTGAAATATATAACTTGGATTCAGGAAAGTGTATAGCCGTTCAAGGTCCAGAAAAGTATGGTGTGAACTTTGTGGCAAAGAAGAAAACCATGTCTTATATGGGGAAAAATGAAAAAACACGAAAATCATTTGTTAGTGGAACAGTTACAGATAATTATATTTATCTTATTTACTCTGGAGCTAGTGCTAAAAATACATCTGAGGAAAATCGGTTTGACTGGCAATATGGTAAATTTATTTATGTGTATGATTGGGAAGGAAATCCTGTGAAAAAAATAATATTAGATAGACATATTTATGCCATTGGCATTTCAGATGACGATAAAACTCTTTATTCTCACGATTTAAATACAGGTTATCTTATTTATGCTAAAATCAATTAAACGTAATGAAAAAGGTGATATTGTACAATGCAAAACACATCCTATATATTATTTATATTTTATCCATTATATCTTGTAAAAATAATGATTATAAGAATAGTATTGCTGATCTGAAATCTGTTGTTAATAATACTTTAGGGAACAAACTAATGATTCCCGATAGTTTATTTCTCTATAAACCATTTCTGAATTTGGCTATGGATAGTGTGGAAATTGCCAATGCTGAATTTAAAGTTTATTCCCTAATAAATTCATCCTGTGGTACATGTATAGATGGTATAACTAAATGGAATAAATTGAGTATAGAATTTAACAAATATAAGATACCAATAATTCTTATATGTGAATCAAATGATGATTTTGAACTTCTACGATATTTTTGTGATATTGGTCAAATTAGTAAATTTCCATTTCCATTTTTTCTCAACAAGATGAGCAATTATTCAAGAGTAAATAAGTTTATGGAAAAATCAGACAATTTTAAAACT
>JADWMI010000455.1 GCA_015767395.1 Bacteroidota bacterium
CGTCATGCATAACATTCATCCCAACACCGGCCATACCTACTCCGATCACTATCGCTAACAATAGCAACAACCATTGTGGCATAGCAACCGTAAAAATTAAAATTAACGGTACAAAAAACAAACAAAACATAAGAATGGCTTTGGTATATAATTTCCAATTTCCAGTACGTTGAATTTTATTTTCTTTAAAATAAGTATTTACTCTTTTATTCAGAATTCTAAAAAATTTCGCTTTATCTATTCTGGAAAAGCTTATTGTTTTGTGAATCATAATATTACATACTATTTACGTGATATATTAAGGCAACGAAATTACATCATTTTTATTTCTTTGAAGAAATATTTTTAAAAAAATAACATTTTTTAAAAAGATGTTAATTTAAGTTTTGAAATACTAATTTTGTCATCACCTGAATACTAATAATGGAAACAATAATAAGCTATTTTTCTGAATTATCCGAAACTCAAAAAAATCAATTTACAAAATTGAAGGGATTGTATACTTTCTGGAATGCACAAATTAACGTAATTTCAAGAAAAGACATTGACGAATTGTACAACAGACATGTATTGCATTCATTAGGAATTGCGAAAGTTGTAGAGTTCGAAAAAAATACTGCTATTCTTGATGTGGGTACTGGAGGAGGATTTCCAGGAATCCCTTTGGCCATACTTTTCCCGGAATCTAATTTTTATCTGGTTGATTCTATAGGCAAAAAAATAAAAGTTGTCAATGAAATAGTAAAAGAACTTCAATTGAAAAATGTAAAAGCTGAACATATAAGAGCTGAGAAAGTAAAAGGTGAGTTTGATTTTATTGTGAGTAGAGCGGTGACCAATATGGACGATTTTGTGAAATGGGTACGAAAGAAAATTGTTAAAAAACAACAACATTCGCTTAAAAATGGAATTTTATACTTGAAAGGCGGTGATTTAACCGAAGAATTACGAAATTTTCCAAAAGCTACAGTTTATAATCTAACCGATTACTTTGAAGATCCCTTTTATGAAACTAAAAAAGTGGTTCATATTCCTTTAAAAAAGAGATGATATTTGTTAGTATTTAATATAAAAATAAAAGGTAAATTTGTCCTAAATTAAATTATCATATTATGAGTGAAGTTAAAGAATGTTTAGTTTGTAAAACAGCATCCACAGAATTACCTGTAACAAAATTTTATTATCAGGAAAATGAATTTTATATCTGTCCGCAACATATGCCAGTAATTATTCATAACCCTCAGGAATTAATAGGATTATTAGCAGGAGCTGATAAATTTAAAGGGGTTTAATTGAATCCTATATATATCAAAAAAAAACGCGCCAATAGGCGCGTTTACTATTTTATGGTTGCCCTTATTTCTTGAATTTACTTGATAAATCTTTACCAAAATCTTTCAATTTTTCAATTGCTCCTTCCACTTCTTTTTCCACAGTTTCGAGAGTACTTTCTTCTAAAAACGGATATCTATAATCTGTTGGAGTTACAAATGTTTCTTTAATTGTACGGTTGCTAACCCACCTCAATAAATTCCATACAGAGCCTGCTTTATCATTTGTACCTGAGCCACGAGCACCACCAAATGGCTGTTGACCAACAACTGCACCTGTTGGCTTGTCGTTAATATAAAAGTTTCCAGCAGCATTTTCTAATTTATTGGTTGCGATATCAATTACATACCTATCGCCACTAAAAATAGCTCCAGTTAAAGCAAATTCACTAGTTTTATCAACAACATCCAATATTTCTTCCCATTGTTCATCTTCGTAAACATAAATAGTAATTATTGGGCCAAACAACTCATTGCACATTGTTTTGTATTGAGGATTTGAAGTAACAATTACAGTTGGTTCAATGAAATATCCAACCGAATCATCGTAACCGCCACCAACAATAATTTCTGCATCTGCATCATTTTTCGCCTCATCAATATATCCTGATAATTTTTTGAAAGCCCTATCGTCAATAACTGCATTGATGAAATTTGAAGTTTCTTCCGGGGATCCCATTTTAAAAGATGCTACATCTCTTATAACACCCAATTTAATTTCTGCCCATAAACTTTTCGGAATATAAGCTCTTGAGGCTGCTGAACACTTTTGTCCCTGATATTCAAAAGCCCCTCTTGAAATTGCAGTTACAACTTCTTGTGAATTTGCTGAAGGATGAGCCCATATAAAGTCTTTGCCACCTGTTTCACCTACAATTCTTGGGTAAGATTTGTACATCCCTACATTTTTTCCAATTGTTTCCCAAAAACTATTGAATACAGGTGTTGAGCCTGTAAAGTGAACACCTGAAAAATCCGGATTATCCAATAAAATATCGGTAATTGTACTTGAATTACCGGTTATCATATTAATCACACCATCGGGCAAACCGGCAGCTTTAAACAATTCCATAATTACCTGTGCAGAAAATACTTGTGACCTTGCAGGTTTCCAAATTACAAC
>JADWMI010000127.1 GCA_015767395.1 Bacteroidota bacterium
TTACGTTTGTGTGTAGAGATCTTAGCTCTTTTTCTTTTTTTACCACTTGGCATAATAAAATGTTGTTTTTGTTAATAATTTTTTGTGACCTACTATACTAATACTTTAGTTTTAATACCTTCAACAAATACTTTTGCTGGTTTAAATGAAGGAATGTTGTGCGCAGGTATTTTAATTGTAGTATTTTTTGAAATGTTTCTTCCAGTTTTTTCAGCACGTGTTTTAATTATAAAACTACCAAATCCTCTTAAATAAACATTGTCTCCTTGTTCTAATGAGTTTTTTACTTCTTCCATAAACGCTTCAACAGTTGTTAAAACATCTGCTTTTTCTATTCCAGATTTATCTGAAATATTTGATACGATTTCTGCTTTCGTCATTTCTATTATTGTTAAATATATTATTATAAAATTAAGACGGCAAATATATGATATAATAATCAAAATCAAAAAGTTAATTCATTAAAATTTAATCATTTAAAAGATGTATCATTGTATTTTACAATAAAAGGAATGAAGTTTTCTAATGTGCTAGTTCACTGGTATTTACACAATAAAAGAGATTTGCCTTGGCGTAAGACCAATAATCCATATTATATTTGGTTGTCTGAAATTATTTTGCAACAAACAAGAGTTGATCAAGGAATGGCCTACTATTTGAAGTTTGTAGCGCATTTTCCTACAATAAATGATTTGGCGTTTGCTTCAGAAGAACAGGTGTTAAAACTCTGGCAGGGGTTGGGTTATTACTCAAGAGCTAGAAACTTGCATTTTTCAGCAAAATATATTGTGGATGAACTACAAAGTGATTTTCCATCCAATTATAATGAATTAATGAAACTAAAGGGTGTTGGAGATTATACAGCATCAGCGATTGCTTCTATTTGTTTTAATGAAGCGGCAGCAGTGGTTGATGGAAATGTTTACAGGGTGCTCTCTCGTTATTTTGGAATCAGTACACCTATTAATATACCAAAGGGAGTTAAGGAATTTAAAAAACTTGCTCAGGAATTATTAGACCCATCAATTTCTGGAACTCATAATCAAGCCATCATGGAGTTTGGTGCTCGAATGTGTAAACCTCAAAATCCTAATTGTGAAATTTGTCCGTTAAATACAGGTTGTTTGGCAATGGCTAACGATAAAATAAAGGAACTGCCAGTAAAAGAGAATAAACTAAAAGTTAAAAAGCGATATTTTAATTATTTAGTAATTCAAACGCCTTTAAATAAAACAAAGGTAGCACAACGTAAAAAAGGAATTTGGCTGAATTTATATGAATTTCCACTGATAGAATCTTTGCAGGAAATGGATGAAAAAGAATTAATTCAACATCATAAATTCGACGAATTATTTAAATCTACGTCAACTTCAGTAACCCTTTTTAACAATGAAAGGCTTGTTCATAAATTAACGCACCAGCATATTAACACGAGGTTTTGGATAGTGAACACACAAGATTCTTCAAATTTTGATATAAACTGGGATGAGATTTATTCTTTTCCTGTTTCAACATTGGTTCATAATTTTTTAATTCAGTTTAAAACCAACTAATTTTTTTAGTACTTTTGATTAATAAACGATTATAAAAAATGGCTGGGACAATTAACAAGGTTATTCTAATAGGTCACTTAGGTGATGAGATAAAAATGCACTATTTTGAAGGAGGTAATGCAATTGGCCGATTTCCGTTGGCAACAAATGAAACTTATACAAATAAGCAAACAGGAGAAAAGGTTACCACAACAGAATGGCACAATATTGTGGTGCGGAATAAATTAGCAGAAATTTGCGAAAAATATTTGAGCAAAGGTGATAAAGTGTATTGTGAAGGACGTATAAAAACACGTCAATGGGAAGGTGAAGACGGTTCTAAAAGATATACTACTGAAATTCATGTGATAGATATGACGTTTTTAACAACGAAAAATGAATTGAATGCTCCAAAGTCAGATATTTCACCGGTTGTAGAAGTGAAACCTAAAGAAGACACTTTAAAAAACACAGCTACTGAAGATGATGATTTACCATTTTAAGTTTAATTAAATTAGAAATAATTGGATCCTGAACCCTTGTTTTTATTCATTTTTTTAATAGGAAGTATTAATTATTGGCTTTTTTTAAGTCTTGGTATTTTGTTACTTTTATTATTGCTTTCGGCATTAATATCTGGAGCAGAAGTCGCTTTTTTTTCATTATCACAGGTAGAATTAGACAAGGCTTTAGCCTCTAAATCAAGCAATCAAAAAACCGTTGTTGGTTTATTGAAAAAACCCGAAAAATTATTGGCAACAATATTAATTTCAAACAATTTTGTCAATATTTTAATCGTTTTAATTTTTGCTTATATTGGAGAGATTGTTTTTAAAGATATTACCTCAGATTTATTAAAATTTTTGATTGAAGTTGTTTTGGTCACCTTTTTAATATTATTGTTTGGCGAAGTTTTGCCAAAGGTTTACGCAACCAGAAACGCCTTAAAGTTTGCCTCATTCATGGCATTTCCCATAAAAATATTAAATTCTTTTCTTTCAATTTTAAGTTTGCCTTTAATGAGTTTAACGGATCTAGTTGAAGCCAAATTTGGTAAAAAGAAATCAAGTTTGTCAGTAGAGAAATTATCACAGGCGTTGGAATTAACTTCGGATAGAACAACAACCAAAGATGAGCAGAAAATATTAGAAGGTATCGTGAACTTTGGAAATACCGAAACAAGTGAAATAATGATTCCTAGAATGGATATTTTTGCAATTTCTAATACTGAATCTTATGAAGAGGTAATTTCAAAAATAGTTGAAAAGGGATTTTCTAGAAACCCTGTGTATCATGAAAATGTTGACGAAATTGTGGGTGTTTTGTATGCAAAAGATTTGTTGCCGTATTTAAACAAAAAGGATTTTAATTGGAAAAAATTAATTAGAGAGCCCTATTTTGTGCCTGAAAATAAAAAGTTAGATGATTTGTTGAAAGAGTTTCAGGAAATTAAAAGTCATTTAGCGATAGTGGTTGATGAATATGGTGGTACAAGTGGAATTGTAACATTAGAGGACGTAATTGAAGAAATTGTTGGTGACATTAATGATGAATTTGACAACGATGATGTATCGTATTCAAAAATAGATAATAACAATTATTTGTTTGAAGGAAAAACCAATTTAAAAGATTTTTATAAAATCCTGGATATAGAAAATGTCGATTTATTTGAAGAAAACAGAGGGGAATCGGAGACTATTGCAGGCTTTATTTTAGAAATTTACGGAAAGTTTCCAAGACAGAATGAAGTTATAAGGTTTCAAAATTATTCTTTTAAAATAGAAGAGATGGATAAAAAGCGGATTAACAAGTTGAAGGTTACAATTCATAGAACTTAAAGAATAAGTATGAAATTATTAAGTGGGATTCTTATATTAATGCTAGTTCTTTTTTCTTGTAAAAATGAAACTTTACCCAAGCCTAAATCATATTTAAAATTACAATATCCAGATGCAACTTATGTGAAAGTAGCACCTCAATGTCCATATACATTTGAAATTTCTGAGTATGCAAAAGTTCAGTTTCAAAATAATTGTTGGGCAAAAATTGAATATCCAAATTTAAAAGCGACAATCCATATAACATATAGGTCAGTGGATAATAATTTAAATGAAATTTTAAAGGAAATTGAAAAACTTACTTTTGAGCACACTATAAAAGCTGACGTTATAAGTCATACGCCGTTTGATAATTTGGAGAAAAGAGTATATGCAAAATTGTACAACGTTGAGGGCAACGTGGCTACCAATATTCAATTTAGAGCTACGGATAGTTTAAAACATGTGCTGTCAGGAACCTTATATTTTTATGCAAAACCAAATTATGATTCAATTGTACCAGCGATAAAATATATTGAAAAAGATATGATGCATTTGATTGAAACTATAGAATGGCAATAAATGAAAGCATTTAAATATAAATACAATAGAACAATTAGAACTTGGCTGTTAGTCGGTTTAATAATGCTAGTCGGTCAGGTTATTTTAGGAGGTATTACCCGTTTAACAGGTTCTGGACTTTCAATTACCCGTTGGGATATTATTACAGGAGTTATTCCTCCCTTAAATGAGCAGGAGTGGTTAATGGCCTTTGAATCATATAAAGAAACACCTCAGTTTCACAAAATAAACTCAACTTTTAACGTAAAAGATTTTAAGTTTATTTATTTCTGGGAATATTTTCACCGACTTTGGGTAAGAGCTTTGGGTTTTATTTTTTTAATTCCGTTTCTGATATTTGTATTTAAAAAACAAATTGATTTTCAGCTAATAAAACGTTTAGGCTTAGTTGTGTTGTTAACAATTTTAACAGCTTCGGCTGGTTGGATAATGGTTCAAAGCGGATTAATTAATCGTCCGTGGGTAAATGCTTATAAGTTAACGATTCACTTTATGTTGGCTATTTTGGTTGTTTGGGCGATGGTTAAAACAGTTGCCGAAGCTTATTCTTTTGGAAGCCTTATAGTTTTGAGGTCTAAAAAAATAGTGACTATTACTATAGCGGTTACATTTATTCAACTAATATTTGCCGGGTTGATGTCAGGAATGAGAGCAGGGTTGTATTATCCAAGTTGGCCCGATATGAATGGTGAATTTATTCCAAGTGTTTTATTGAATGGTACTCACTGGAGTTGGGGTAATATGATAAATTACGACAGCTATTTATTCGCGCCCGCATTTATACAGTTCACGCACAGAATGTTAGCTTATTTATTATTAGTGATAACTATATTAATGTTTGTAAAATTAAAAGATCAAGTAAATATATTTTCTAAAAAATGGTTAAAAATAACAGTTGGACTGTTATTGCTTCAAATGGTTTTAGGGATTTTAACAGTGTTAAATGTGGAAGGTAAAATTCCATTATTTTATGGTGTAAGCCATCAGTTAATTGGATTGCTATACTTTATGAGTTTGTTATTTTTAAATTACTCTTTGAGGACAAATAAAACATAAAAAAAGCTTCAATAATTTGAAGCTTTAGTTTTTTAATTGAAGTTTAATAAATTACTCAACAATTACCGCAGTACTGTCAATAGCAACTTCGATAACTTCCATAACTGTTGTAGAATCAACAGCTGCTTCTTCAACTACTACTAATTCTTCAACTACAACTTCTTCTTGAACTTCTTCTACTTTTGGAGTTTCTTTACAAGAAATAACAAATACACTTACAAGTGCAACTGCTAATAAAAATTTAATGTGTTTCATGTTTTTCGGATTGATTTTATTCAAGTACAAATTAACAATTTTATTTTTGTATTATTATGAAAAATAATTCAATATTTCGCAGAAAATATTGATTCTAAATTACTTTTGTTAAATATTACATATTGTAATGGGAGATTTTATCAATATAATTTAGAATATCATAATATTAATAATGCAATTTGAAGGTTTTTTAATGAATGTACAATTTGAAAGCAGTAAATTATCGTATTGAAAATAAAGTCTTGGGATAGATTTTTAGTGCTTTTATATGAATATATTTTTCCTTTATGTTAATAAATTAACTATTTATACAGGAATAGGTAATCGATTATAGAATTGCGGGACTTAAAATATTTTAAGAAATACTATCTTTTTTTATTTCAGATAATTCTTCTGTTTTAGTCACGGAATATAAATCTCCTCCAGCAATTCCATTTATTTTTTTTACGATATCATTTTGTGATATTTTATTGGCATCGTATGTAAATTGCCCTTTTTTAGATTCAAAATCTACTTTTGAAAAAGTTACACCTTCCATTTTTGAAAGTTTAGATTGAATAGTTCTTGCACAACCAATTTCACAAGTCATTCCTTCAATTTCAACCTCAATGTTTTTGTAGTTTGCAGCTACTTCTTCAGTCTTAACTTTGGCTTTTTCAATTTCTTTTTCTTTTTTAGTTTCGTTACAAGAAATGCAAATAAAAGTAAGTGCGATTATAACAATTAGATTTTTCATAAAAAATATTTTGGTAAAAATATGAACTAATAATTTCAAATCCGAATATTTATACGAATTTTGGCCTTTATTTAAAATATGGAACATAAGCAGTTACGTTGGGTTTATTTATTCTTGCTTTCGCTAATTTGGGGAAGTTCTTTTATTTTAATGAAATACGCATTGGTAGGTTTAACAGCCATGCAAGTTGGAGCTCTTAGAGTTTTAATAACAGCCCTATTTTTACTCTTAATTGGTTTTAGAAGGGTTTTTAAGATTAAAAAAAGACATTGGTTTTATTTGACATTAAATGGATTTATTGGTTCATTTTTCCCTGCATTTTTAATGGCTTATACAGTTGAAAAAATGGATAGTTCTGTAGTTTCAATTCTGAATTCGTTAACACCGCTAAATACGCTTATTTTTGGCGCTTTGATATTTGGATTTACCTTTAAAAAAAGACAATTAATAGGTGTGTTAATAGGTTTATTAGGAACAATGGTACTGATTTTAAAAGGAGCAGAGCTAAACCCCAATCAAGATTATTTTTATTCTAGTTTTATCCTAATAGCATCGATATGTTATGCGTTAAACATAAACATATTGAAAAAGTATTTACATGATATAGATGCGTTAAGTATAACAGTAGCGAATTTTGTAATATTAATTATCCCTACACTTATTTTGTTATTTTTTACGGGGTTTTTTAACACTTTTGAATTCACAGAAAGTAGCGTAAAGGGACTATTTTATCTATCGATTTTAGCGGTGGTTGGAACAGGATTGGCAAAATTAATGTTCAACAGATTGATTCAAATATCATCTCCAATATTTTCATCATCGGTAACCTATATAATTCCTATTGTAGCAATTACTTGGGGAGTGTTAGATGGTGAAAGAATTACTTTA
>JADWMI010000128.1 GCA_015767395.1 Bacteroidota bacterium
CCACTTCCCATTCTTTTTACCTGGAAAGGCACGGTGTTTTTTATTACTTCATAATTTGGTTTAGAAATATAACCGCTCAACAAAGGCTTATCTGTATATTTTATTGGATTGTTATAACTCATTGAATCGGGTTGAATAAATAATTTAGTAGTTCTAAACATCGCTAATCTCTCTTTTGAATATCCAAAATTAACAGGGTGAGATCTATCCAATTTGGTCTCAAAAATGGCACCAGCAACAACTTGAGCTCCCTTAAAATCCCCTTTTTGTTCGAATGAAATATTTGTTGCTTCTACTTTTGAGCTGTTAAATTTTAAATCAATAAACTTATTAGTAGAAAGCCATTTAACGGTATTTTCATAACCTATTAATACCCCTCCTAACTTCACCCAATCTTGTAATTTTTTTATTACAGAGTCATCAATCTTACCAGATACATTTGGAAGAATAATAGACGTGTATTTTGAAAGATCAATTCTGTTAAAATAGTTCAAATCTAGTTTAGTGATATTCATTTGGTAACGTTGGTCAAATAAATGCCAAATTTCACCAGCATCATATGATGAAATTCCAGTACCAACAATTAAGGCTACTTTCGGCTTTTCAATATTTTTAAATTGATTACTTCCCAAATCAATACCCCCAGTTAATCCGGTTTGAACACCTTCAATTTTTAAATTACATTTTTCAGCTACTTCCCCTAAAAAACTAAAAAGTGCCTGCTCATTTAATTCTTGATTTTGAACTGAAATCATTATGGTACCATAATCATAATCAATATTATTCAATGAAAATTGTTTCATTCCTACTTTTACCCTAATTCCCTTTTGAAGCATCATATTCAAGGCTTTTGGTGTATAATATTCATGCCATTCCATCAAATATGCATAGCTGCTTTTTGTTTTTAAACTCCCTAATGGTAATTTTATATCTGTAACCAAAGCGCCTACATTATTGGTTGATTTTAAGGCTGAATAATCTAGATTAAAAGCCAACGGAAATGTCCAAGCTGATATATCATAAAACAAACTATCTGTAAATGCTGTCCTTTTCTCAAAAATCGCATGAATTAATCTGTTGTTTTGTTGGTTGGTAGGAACAATAAAGCTTGTTTCTTTATTGAATGAAACGCCATCTACCTTAAAATCCGATTTAGGTTTATGAATTTCAATTTCATGTCTTTTTAATATTTCTGCCAAATGATACGTTTTAGCTTGGTCCTTTTCATCCCCAAAAACATAAGCTTTGACAGATTTATTTGCGGTTTCAGATTCAGCATTTTTATAGAAATCCTGCTGATATTGCAACAATTCAACACGCATTTCTTTTGCAGCCTCTAAAGTTGAAAGCATGGTTGTCAACTGATTTTTAATGGTAAAAGGAAAAGTTAAAACACCATTAATTGTCTCTTGGGCATGTCCTCTAGAACTTCCCTGTTCAAATAATATCCCTATCGCTCCATTTACATCAGGATAGGTTGATCCCTTTCCGTAATAATAATCATCAAAACTTTCTTCCGTATAGTACAATGAACCTATTTTATCTAATGCTTTCGCATGGTAATTTCCAATTTTTCTTGTTAATTCCTGATTTTGTTTTGGGGTTAATGGATGCACTCTAGATTGTATTCCAGGCTGAAAAAAAAAGGTAGAATTACTGCCCATTTCGTGGTGATCTGTTAAAATATTTGGCATCCATTTTCTAAAGCTTGCAATACGTGCTTGAGATTCTGGTAATTGTACTGGTAACCAATCTCGATTCATATCAAACCAATAATGATTCGTTCTTCCTCCTGGCCAAACTTCATGAAATTCACGATCATTTGAATCAGTATTATTGTGTTTACTTTTGTTTGTATTTGCCCAATAAGCAAAACGTTGTAATCCATCAGGGTTTAAACTTGGATCCAATAAAATTATCGTATTTTTTAATAAGGCTTCTATTTCGTCTCCTTCAGCAGCGGCTAAATGATAGGCTAAAATTAAACCAGCATTGGCACCACTAGGTTCATTTCCATGTATTGAAAGTCCTTGATAAACAACCAAAGGCATTCTAGATAAATCTAGATTTTCACTAATATTTGAATCTGTATTTTTCAAGTGATTCAAACGAATACTTTCTATATTTCTATGATTCTCTGGTGAAGTAATGGTTAATAACAACAATGGCCTTCCTTCAAATGTTTTACCTCTATCTTCAATTGAAATTCTATCTGAAACATTGGCCAACAACTTCATATATTCAACCAATTTATCATGTGAACTATGCATCTCCCCTACTTCAAATCCTAAAACACTTTTAGGAGTTGGAATAGCCGCATTATAATTTACATTTTGCGATAAATAATAGGTTAAATCTAATGGGCTTTGGGCTTTTACAACAACTGATGTTAATATAAACGCAAAAAGGAATACATTTTTCATAAAGGGTGATTTCTAACAAATATATATAATTAATTTTCAAGTTATATGTAACCAATAATTTAGTATATTTCAGTTCATCTAAAAATTTAATTTGTGAGCACTCAACTGCTTGAAAATCTTTCGATTTCTCTTTCCGGAACATTACATTTCGATAATTTGCACAAAAGTATTTACGCTACAGATGCGTCTGTCTATAGAAAAACACCATTAGCAGTGGCATTTCCTAAAAATGTTGATGACATTAAAATATTGATTGACTTTGCAACTAAAAACAAAACTACATTAATTCCAAGAACAGCAGGAACTTCTTTAGCTGGCCAATGTGTTGGAGATGGCATTATAGTTGATGTTTCTAAACATTTTACCAATATTTTAGCGTTTGACGAACACAATAAAACAATTACTATTCAACCTGGAATAATTAGAGATGAACTTAATTTATACCTAAAACCATACGGATTATTTTTTGGCCCAGATACTTCAACAAGCAACAGATGTATGATTGGAGGAATGGTTGGAAACAATTCATCTGGAACCACCTCCATTCAATTTGGCGTAACACGCGATAAAGTTATTCAACTAAAAACCATTTTAAGTGATGGAAATGAAACTGTTTTCAGCGAATTATCTCTTGAAGAATTCAATAAAAAAAGAACTGGTAATTCTTTAGAAAGCAATATTTACAATACTATTTATAATGAATTGTCTAATGATTTAATTCAGAAAGAAATTAAAAAAGAGTTTCCAAAAGAAAGTATTCACAGAAGAAATACGGGTTATGCAGTTGACACCTTACTAAATACCAATATTTTTAGTGATACGAATGAAAAAATAAACGTTGCCAAATTACTCTGCGGAAGTGAAGGAACGCTTGCTTTTACTACTGAAATAACGCTAAAATTAGACAATATTCCGCCATCACAAAGCATATTGGTTGCGGTACATTTTAAAAGTATCCAAGAAAGTTTGGAAGCTGTTGTTGTGGCGATGAAACACAACTTATATATGTGTGAATTAATGGATAAAACCATTTTAGACTGTACTAAAAACAACAGAGAACAAACTAAAAATAGGTTTTTTGTTGAAGGAGATCCGGAGGCCATTTTAATGCTGGAAGTAAAATCAGATGCTGTTACTGAAACTCAAAAATTGGCAAATGATTTAATTAATGATTTACAATCACATAAATACGGATATGCATTCCCAAAATTAATTGGATCTGATATAAACAAAGCCATTAATTTGCGAAAAGCAGGCTTGGGCTTGTTGGGTAATATTATTGGCGACAGAAAAGCAGTTGCCTGCATTGAAGATACTGCTGTAGAAGTAACCGATTTACCAAATTACATCAAGGAATTTACACAAATGATGGCTAAGTTTGGTCAAGATGCTGTGTACTATGCCCATGCCGGTGCTGGTGAATTACACCTTCGCCCTATTTTGAACTTAAAACAGCAAGAAGATGTTGTATTGTTTAGAACCATAACAACAGCGGTTGCTAAACTGGTTAAAAAGTACAAAGGCTCATTTAGTGGTGAACATGGTGATGGAATCGTTCGTGCAGAATTCATTGAATTTATGATTGGCACAAAAAATTACCAGTTGTTAAAACGAATCAAAACGGCATTTGATCCAAACAATATTTTTAACCAAGGAAAAATTGTGGATGCATTTCCAATGGATCAAAATCTTCGTTATGAAATTGACAGAATCGAACCTGAAATAGAAACCCTTCAAGATTTTTCTGAAAGTCAAGGGATTTTACGTGTTGCAGAAAAATGTAACGGATCAGGGGATTGCAGAAAACCTGTATCAGCTGGCGGAACGATGTGTCCAAGTTACAGAGCAACTAAAGACGAAAAAGATACTACCCGAGCGCGTGCAAATGCGTTACGTGAGTTTTTAACAAATTCCGACAAAGTAAATAAATTTGATTATGAGGAATTAAAAGAAGTCTTTGATTTATGCTTGAGTTGTAAAGCTTGCGCCAGTGAATGCCCTAGTAATGTTGATGTTGCAGCTTTAAAAACGGAGTTTCTACACCAATACTATAAAACAAATAAACCTGCTCTCAGAACAAAATTATTCGCCAATAACGTAAAGTATAACAAGCTTGGAAGTATTGCTCCATTTATTACCAATATTGTTTTAAACAATTACTTCACGAAAAAAGTGTTAGGGATTGCAACCGAACGAAGTATTCCAAAACTGCATAAAACAACCTTACGAAATTGGTATAAAAGGAACGCTGAAATGCTTCAAAAAAATGAATTCAGAAACGGTAAAGTGTATTTGTTTTGTGATGAATTCACCAATTATTATGATGTTACTATTGGAATTGACGCTATTCAGCTTTTAACACAATTAGATTATAATGTTATCATCATCGACCATGAAGAAAGTGGCAGAAGTGCCATTTCAAAAGGTTTTTTAGACAATGCAAAGGTCGTCATTGATAAAAATATTGAAATTTTTAAAGATCTTATTTCTAAAGAAACACCACTTATTGGAATCGAACCTTCCGCTATTTTAGGGTTTAGAGATGATTATTTACGATTGGCAGATGATAAAATTTCAGCCAAAAATATTTCAAAAAACACCTTTACCTTTGAAGAATTTATAAAAAATGAATTTGAAAAAGGGAATATTAAAGGTTCCAGTTTTTCAGATGACTCAAAAGAAATTAAGATTCATGTACATTGCCATCAAAAATCATTGAGCACTTCTGAAGCTACATTTACGATGTTAAATATTCCAACCAATTATAAGCCGGTAATAATGAATACAGGATGTTGTGGTATGGCAGGTTCTTTTGGTTATGAAAATGAACATTATGACCTTTCAATGCAAGTTGGAGAAGATACCTTGTTTCCGAAAATTAGAAAAACTCCAGATAATATTATGATTTCAGCTGCAGGAACTAGTTGCAGACATCAAATTAAAGATGGAACCAAACGTATGAGTAAACATCCAATTACAATTTTAAAAGAAGCATTAAAATAATACAATATGAGTAAAAATAAATACAAAGCAGACGAATCGAGATACGAGAAAATGAAATACAGACGTACTGGGAATAGCGGATTGTTATTACCTGAATTGTCACTAGGCTTATGGCATAATTTTGGTCGAAACGATGATTTCGACAATGCTAGGAATTTATTGAAATGTGCTTTTGACAATGGAATTACACATTTTGATTTAGCAAATAATTATGGACCACCTCCTGGTTCGGCAGAAAAAAATTTCGGGAAAATTCTAAAGAAAGATTTTAAAAGATACAGAGATGAGCTTATAATTTCTTCAAAAGCAGGTTACGATATGTGGCCTGGACCTTATGGTGATTTTGGTTCTAAAAAATATCTGGTTTCAAGTTTAGATCAAAGCTTGAAACGTATGGGATTGGATTATGTTGATATTTTTTATCACCACCGTCCAGACTATGACACCCCATTAGAGGAAACAATGGGAACCTTGGATTTAATGGTTCGTCAAGGAAAAGCATTGTATGTTGGTATTTCAAATTACCAGCCAGAGAGAGCCGCCCAAGCATTTAAAATTTTGAAGGATTTAGGTACACCTTGTTTAATTCATCAACCGCGCTATAGCATGATGGATCGTTGGGTTGAAGATGGATTATTAGATTTAATTGAAAAAGAAGGTATCGGTTCAATTGCATTTTCTCCTTTAGCACAAGGTATGCTAACCAATAAATACATAGATGGCTTACCCAAAGATTCTAGAGCCGTAAAAGACAGCCCTTTTTTAAATACAAATCAGGTTTTAGAAAAGTTACCCAAGATTAAAGAACTCAATAACATAGCTTTAGAACGAGGACAAAGCCTAGCACAAATGGCGATTTCCTGGATTTTAAAAGATGACAGAATTACTTCGGTATTAATTGGTGCCAGTAAAACGGAACAGATTTTAGACAGTTTAAAAGCGATTGATAATACTGTCTTTAGTGACGAAGAGATAAAGAAAATTGAAGTTGCTTTGAAATAAGCCTAAACGAAAACATAAACAAAGTCAAAAGAGCACTAAAATATTATATATTTCAGTGCTGTTTTTTATTTTAAATAACTCAAATCTGTATTTGGCGGTAATTCTAAAGGTTTTTCATTTTGCTGAAATAAACGAGCGTTTAACTCCCCCCTTAACATTAATTTCTTACCTATAACTTCTAACCAACTTCCCTCCCTTAAACCCAATACCGGAATTGAATTTAACGTATGGAATTCATTAATCCGTGTTTCTCGTGTTTCGCCCATATGTTTAGAAGTTGGATCAGGATCTAAATAATGTGGATTTAAATTAAAATTAACAAACCCTAACGAATTAAAACTAGGAGGATAAATAATTGGCATATCATTCGTGTTCTGAATGGTAAGTCCGGTAATATTACTTCCTGCACTTGTTCCAAAATAAGGCACGCC
>JADWMI010000456.1 GCA_015767395.1 Bacteroidota bacterium
AAACTCCAGACAATAAAGAAATACTCTTTGTCTTTCTTTTTGAAAAAAACCAAGAAATATACAATACAACAATGGCAGTTCCAACTTTTGACGTTTCAGGAATTAAACCAAAAGCAACTACTTTTAAAAACGGATTATTAAGTATCGATGGTTCAAATGTTGGAATGAAATACGAAGGAATATTAAACGAAACCACACAGCAAATTGAGGGCTCTTATACTGAAGGTGGCGCTGTACTTTCCTTAGTATTAAAAAAAGGGAATCCAAAAATGGCAACTGCCAAGAGACCTCAAATGCCTATAAAGCCATATCCTTATTATGAAGAAGAAGTGGTTTTTGAAAATACCGAAGCTAATATAGTACTAGCAGGAACATTTACACGTCCAGTTGGAAATGAAAAATTCCCAGTGGTTATTTTAATTAGTGGAAGTGGAAGACATGATAGAGATGCAAGTATTCCTACACACAAACCTTTTTTAGTACTCTCAGATTATCTTACACATAAAGGCATTGCGGTGTTGCGTTTTGATGATCGAGGCTTTGGAGCATCTACAGGTGATTTTAGTAAAGCCACCACAGCCGATTTTGCGCAAGATGTGTTAAGCGCAGTACGTTATTTAAAATCGAGAAAAGATATAGATGTTAAAAATATTGGGCTGATTGGACACAGTGAAGGAGGAATTATAGCTCCTTTGGCATCCAACCAAACTTCAGATATCTCATTTATTGTGTCCATGGCGGGTACAGGTGTTTCTGGAAGCGAAATATCAGTTATGCAATCTAAAACTTTGAGACCTTTTCCAGTTCCTGATGAAATAGCTTTTGAGAAAAATGTAAGAAAATCAATTAAAATAGCATCTTCTAACAACGAAATTTCACAAAAAAGAGAAGCGTTAACAGCGCATAATAAGACTTATTTAGCTCCAATTTTAAAAAACTTAGGGGCTACAAACGAAAATATTTCAAAATTCATTATAAATGAAACTGAGACTCTTTTAAAGCCCTGGAGTACATATTTTTACAACTATAATCCTGCTGTTGAATTTGAAAAATTAAGTGTTCCTGTGCTATCCTTGAATGGAAGTAAAGATACACAAGTTAATGCACCCATAAATCAAAATGCTATACGAAATGCCTTAATTAAGGGGAATAATAAGAATTATAAAATTGTGGAGTTAGAAAATTTGAACCATTTATTTCAAGAATGTGCAACGGGTGACATTAATGAATATAAAGATATAGAACAAACAATATCTCCAATTGCATTGAAAGAAATTTCTAATTGGATTTTTGAAATAATTCAGACAAATTAAAAAATAAGATTAAAAACACTAAGCACAACAATGCGTAAAAAAAATTGCTAAATTCAGTAAATTAGAATGTTTCTAAAACAAAAAAAGAATATAGTTAAATATCGGAAAATTGGGTTTAAAAAATCGCAACTTTCCATATTCTAAACCGTTGTAAGTGATTGAAAACTTTGTGCTTTCCTGAAATAGGTTGACTAAAATTTAGACAACTTAAACAACGAAATTATGAAAGAACAAAATCTACACTGTCGAAAAATTCATTACCAAAAAATAGGATTCGCCTTAAAGTTATTCATTATTGACCAGATTCAAAATGGCAGAATATCGATTAATTATGCTTCCAAAAAATATAATGTTTCTCGTTCCTCTATCGACTATTGGATTAAAAAATATAGTACTTTAGAACAAAAGAAACTTGGGATGAGTAAAAAAGATGAAATTAAAAAATTGAAGGAGAAGATTGTTGAATTGGAATTTGTAAAAGAATTTCAACAAGATGTAATTGCTGATATGGAACTGATTACAGGGGTGGACTTGTCAAAAAAGTCATTGCCCAAAACATTAGCAGACGAGATTCAAAAAAAGAAACAAAACCGTTTAAAAGGAAATGGTTGATAGAATGTTTTGGGATTAGTAAACAAGCCTTTTATAAATGGTTAAAATCTTATGAAATTAAACTAAATCAAGAACAAATATTACTTGAATTGGCACGTAAATATCGTAATCAAATTGGTCAAAGAACTGGAGGATTTGCGTAACCTCAAGCTTATACTCTGAAAAAAACCGATTTGAAGAAAAGATTAATTTCAATAGTATATCAAATATAGTTATTCATTAAATTATTCTAAATTAATTCGTGTTTTTGTATACATTAAAAAAACAGTCGAGTATAATTCCTTGAGAAATTTGTCGTCCCCACAACGGTAGTATAATCAAGAAGTATTATCATCGACTGCTAGTTTTTAAATTTCTTTATTGAGTTAGTCTTTTAGTTACCAAAAAGTTACTTAACACTCAATATTTAGATTATACAAAATTATTTTTATAAAAAAAGCACTACCAAATAAATGGGAGTGCCTTCCTTCTTAATTTTATAACTGTTAAATGTTAAATAATCTCACCCCAAAAAAATTCCCT
>JADWMI010000129.1 GCA_015767395.1 Bacteroidota bacterium
CAATATAAAAAAACCAAAAAAGTATAGAAACAAATAATCTGCAGGTCTAGGTAAAAAACGCAAGACTGAATCTATTTTTTTAATAAAATTATTAGGGTAATATGTACTTACCGCATAAGAAGGCATTCCACCAAAAGTAGCATTTGTCCAATAAGGTTCTTCGTTATTCTCTTTTCTGAAATCAACAATTTCTTTTGACGAACCTATAAATTGCGTGATATCTCCTTGCTGAATTTTTTTTCCCTCCAAAATTGGAGAAAAATAAAGTACTGAAACAAAAATAAAAGATACAAATGCGACTAAGTAGGGTGTGATTTTTTTTATAGAAAAATTCATTTATTTATCGTCTTTTACATCTTCATAATCTACATAATCACCAACATCTTTATTTCCTTCTTTTGGAGTAGCAGGTTTTTTGGCAATTACAGTTTCTCCCACTTTGCCCTGAGGTTCAGCATTGCTCTGATTTTGTTGTTGTTCTTTCATTTTTTTTTCAACATTACTCATCACCTTTCTCAAGAATATTGGCGCAATGTATCTGCTAAAAAACTTGAGTGCATAATAAATAATAATTAGTATCGCTATGGTTTTTAAAAGGCCCATTTATTACAGATTTTATATAATTTTCAAAAATAACAATTTGACAGGAACTAAAACGTTTAATTATATAAAATCTTATATTTACAGCGTAATCTATTAAATTTATGAAAAGGGTTTTATCATTAATTATTGTTCTCATTGGATTTCAACACCTTAATGCGCAATACACCGAAATCATCAATTCAAAAAGACCTGGATTTTCTGAAAGCCCTTATGGCGTTGGCACTCATGTCTACCAATTTGAAGCGGGTCTGTTTTATAAGAATAACAATAATGAATCAATTTTGGCATATCCAAATACTTTTGGAGGTGAACTATTTTTTAGAGCGAACCCTTTCACTTCAATGGGTAGATTGGAATTAAACTTAAATATCGCTTATCAAACTGATGAAGTAAAAAATCCTTTTGGAGACAACTATAACATTAGTGGAATTAGTAATTTACATTTTGGCGCTAAATATTTAATTTATCAGCAAGAATACACCGATAAATCAAAAGAAATAAGAAGCTGGAAAAAAAGAACTTCATTTGACACAAAGCGATTAATTCCTTCAGTTGGTCTTTATTTTGGTATTAATAGTAATTTTATTGGAAAAGATTACAAACCTGAAAGTACTAGTTTTAAAAGTGCTGTTTTATTGCAAAACGATTTCACCGATAGGCTTGTGGTTTTAACAAATTTAATTGTTGATGATATCGCCTCCGAAAGTTTAGAGTATGCCTATATTATTACAATGACCTATGCTATTAGTCAATACTGGTCCTTTTTCATTGAAAATGTTGGGAAATATGAAAAAAGTTTATCTCCTGAATATCAATTAGGAACAGGAATAGCATATCTTATTTCACCCGATTTACAAGTAGATGCTTCAATTAGAACCAATTTATTCGAAAATTATTCACATATCTTTGCATCAACAGGTGTTTCTTGGAGATTTGATCGACATCAAGATGCACTTATGCCAGCAGAATCATCAAAAAATAATAAAAAAGGTTTTTTCTCAAGAACATTTAGTAAAAACTAATTTTAATCGCAATACATTCTCATGATTACAATAAAAGAAATGATATCAGAGAAGGAAATGACAGACTTTGTTAAATTTCCTTTTAAACTTTACAAAAATAATCCGTTTTGGGTGCCACCTATGGTTAAAGGTCAACTTGAAACTTTTGATAAAAATATTAATCCTGTTTTTGAACATGCAAGTGGGCAGTTTTTTGTAGCTATAAAAAACAACGAAATTGTTGGGAGAATAGCTGTTCTTCTAAATCAATACGATCTAGATGCAGGTGTGAGAAAGGTTCGGTTTGGCTGGTTTGATTTTATTGATGATTTAAAAGTTTCTTCTCTTTTACTTGAAAAAGCAAAAGAAATTGGTATTGAAAATAAGATGGAATATATGGAAGGTCCTATGGGTTTTTCAAATCTTGATGAAGTTGGCGTTTTAACAAAAGGTTTTGACCATCTTGGAACCATGTCATCATGGTACAACTATCCATATTACAGTGATCATTTAAAAAAATTAGGATTTACCAAAGGGGCTGAATATGTAGAAAATAAATTTTCATTTGAAAATGTAGATCACAAAAAACTGGAACGTGTTAGTGAAATGGTAAATAAACGCTATGGCTATAAGGCACTTAACTTTACAACAACCAAAGATTTATTGCCTTATGTTGATGAAATGTTTGATGTATTTAACGAAAGTTATGCTTCATTGCCTTCATTTGTACCTATTTCACAAACCCAGAAAGATTATTTCAGGAAAAAATACCTGCAATTTATCAATCCACATTTCATACAATTTGTAACTGATAAAAATGGTAAAATGATTGCTTTTGCTATTACAATGCCATCATTTTCAACAGCATTACAAAAATCCAAAGGGAAACTTTTCCCTTTTGGCTGGTACCATTTGCTTAAAGCTAAAAATAACTCTAAACATATTCTCTTTTATTTAATTGGCACTTTGCCAAAGCATCATAATAAAGGAGTGCCATCCATCATTTTTCATGAATATTATAAAGTCTTTAAGAGGCTTGGTGTAAAACAATGTTATAGAACACCTGAACTGGCTAGTAACACAGCCGTTTCAGCACTTTGGAATAATTTTGGGCAGGAAACTTATAAAAAACGCTGTACTTTTAAAAAGAACCTATAATGCAGTTATTTTATAATGCAGAAATAACACCCCAAACCCAGCAAGTTACTTTTGACAAAACCGAAAGTAAGCACATCGTACGCGTTCTTAGAAAAAAAGAAGGAGACACTATCTTTATTACCAATGGAAATGGGCAATTATTTAGTTCTCAAATTGAAATCGCCAATGACAAAAGGTGCTTGGTAAATATCACGAAAATTGAAAATTTCGAGAAACATTGGAATTATTATTTGCATATCGCCATTGCTCCAACAAAATTAAATGACAGATTTGAATGGTTTTTAGAAAAAGCTACTGAAATTGGAATTGATGAAATTACACCAATTATTTGTGACCATTCTGAACGAAAAATTCTAAAAACGGAAAGAATGGAAAAAATAATTCATTCAGCAGCAAAACAATCTTTAAAATATCATTTCCCAAAATTAAATGAACCTATTACTTTTAATGAATTTCTAAATTCACCTTTCGAAGGTCAATTATTCATAGCCCATTGTGAAGAAACAAATAAAAAATCGTTAAAAGAGACATTAAAACCATCGCAGAACACTACCGTACTTATTGGCCCAGAGGGTGACTTCTCAAGCAAAGAAATTGAGCAAAGTTTGGTTCATAACTTTATTCCTGTATCTTTGGGTGAAAGCAGACTTAGAACTGAAACCGCTGGTGTTGTTGCAGTCCATAGCGTTGCTTTTGTTAATGAATAGCTTAATGACTGTAATTAAAAAATTTAGTGTTTTAATGATTCAAAAAGGATTGAAAGTGTTACTCGTCACTTTTACTCTTTTACTTTTTCCTTTTACCTTCATTTCGGCTCAGCAAATTGCTATTTTAAAATACAATGGTGGCGGTGATTGGTATGCAAATCCAACAGCTTTACCTAACTTAATTGATTTTTGTAATGATGCTATTTATACGTCCATAAACCCAGATCCTGAAACCGTTGAAGCAAGCAGTATAGATATCTTCAACTACCCAATTGTTTTTATGACAGGTCATGGGAATGTTATTTTTTCTGAAGATGCGCTGGAAAATTTGAGAAATTATTTAATTTCAGGAGGATTTTTACATATTTCCGATAACTATGGAATGGATGCTTATATAAGAAGAGAATTAAAAAAATTATTTCCAAATACTGCACTTCAAGAAATACCATACAACCACCCAATATTTCATCAAACTTTTAAATTTGAAGACGGATTGCCAAAAATTCATGAGCACGACCAAAAACCTCCACAAGCTTTTGGATTGTTTTATAAAGGAAGACTCATTTGTTTTTATGATTATGAATGCGATCTAAGCGACGGATGGGAAGATGCAGAAGTACACAATGATGCCATAGAAACAAGAGAAAAAGCATTAAAAATGGGTGCAAACATTATCGAATACGCCTTTAAAAACTAGTATGGAGCAAGATTTAGATGCATTAGAAATTAATTTTGATACTGAAGGCCTTTGGGTTTTGAACATAACGCTTGCCATTATTATGTTTGGGGTAGCACTTGGTATTACAATGGAAGATTTTAAACGATTGTTTAAAAATCCTAAGATTTTAATAACTGGAATCATTTCTCAATTTTTTTTATTGCCTTTCGTTACTTTTCTTTTTATAAAACTGGTAAATCCAATGCCTAGTATTGCCTTGGGAATGATGATGGTTGCCGCCTGTCCTGGAGGAAATATTTCAAATTTTATGACCCAAATGGCAAAAGGAAATGCTGCTTTATCAGTTAGTTTAACTGCTTTTGCTACTTTGATATCGCTTGTTATGACACCTTTTAATCTTGAATTTTACGGAAACTTATATCCGCCTACAGCTGAAATTTTAAAAAGTGTTTCTCTAGATCCCTGGGAATTGGTGAAACTTGTTAGCCTAATTTTAGGAGTCCCACTTATTATAGGTATGTTGGTGAAAAGTTACAAACCAAAAATTGCTGATAAACTTGCAAAAATATTGAAGCCAATTTCATTGATCATTTTTATGCTTTTTATTGTTATTGCCTTCTACGACAATATTAGTATTTTCATGAACTATATTCATTATGTGCTCATTTTAGTTATTGCACATAATGTAATAGCCTTATTACTTGGTTTTTATTTTGCAAAAGCAATGAAGCTTTCTTACAAAAATCAAAAAACACTTTCAATAGAAACTGGTATTCAAAATTCTGGATTGGGCTTATTGCTTATTTTCAGTTTCTTTAACGGACTTGGTGGTATGGCTTTATTCGTCGCTTTTTGGGCAATTTGGGATATCTTTTCAGGCTTGGCATTGGCAACTTACTGGTCTAAACAAAAAATTAAAGCATAATGATATTAAGAATACTCTGGTATAAAATAATGCGTGCTTATATGAAAATAGGGCTGTTTTTTTTGCAAAAAAAAATCACAGTACATGGCACTGAAAACATTCCTAAAAAAGGTGCTTTGCTTTTTATCCCAAACCATCAAAATGCTTTAATTGATGCTTTATTAATTCCAACAACCAATAAAAGGAATATTCATTTTTTATCCAGAGCTGCGGTTTTCAAAAATAAAAATGTCGCAAAATTCCTAAGTTCATTAAATATGCTTCCAGTATATAGAATAAGAGATGGTGTATCAACAATTGAAAATAATTTACCCATTTTTGAAAAGTGTTTTGAATTTTTACAACAAAAAAAAGCCATTGAAATTTTTGCTGAAGGAGAACATCATTTAGACCGAAGAATACTTCCTCTAAAAAAAGGTTTTGCTCGGATTATATTGGGAACACTTAAAAAATATCCCGATCTACAAATTCAAATTGTACCAGTTGGAATTAACTTTGACTCGCATTTAAACTTTCCTGGAAGTGTTTCTATCTATTACGGGAAACCAATCTGCGCAAATGACTATGTCGATATTGAAAACCCAGATTCTAGATTTTCTGAAATTATAAAAGTAGTTGAAAACGCTATGAAGCAATTAACACTTCATGTGGATGACGTGCAAAATTACGATGCAATTATTAAAAAGTTAGAAGCAAATAATATCGATTATTTAAATCCGTTTGAAGCCAATAAAATGCTTAAAAATATTGAAGAATTACCAGACAATCCTACAAGTGAACTAAAGAAAACGAACTGGTTTGCACCGCTTCATTTTATTGCTAGGTTGAACAGTTTTTTCCCATTGCTAATTTGGAGAAAATTAAAAGGTAAAATTACAGATATATTGTTTACAAATACGTTTCGGTTTGCATTAATAGTAACATTGTTTCCGTTATTTTATTTAATACAAGCAGCCGTAATTTATTACTTTCTTAATTTAAATTATGCCCTACTATATTTAGTAGCATGCATTATATTGGGTATTATTTCTAAAAAAACAATGACCATCGCTAATTCATTATAGCGTCTTGAATTATTTGCTGAATATCGGTTCTAATATTGGCATTTAACAGGCCTTTATTTGATGCTGTAGGAAAAGTTCTATTTGATAAAAACACATATACAATCCCCGATTCAGGATCGGCCCAGGTATAAGTTCCTGTAAATCCACTATGCCCAAAACTTTGACTAGAAACACAACCACAAGTTGCTTCTTCGCTTTCTTTTATCTGAAGTTTATCAAACCCAACACCTTTACGAACTTCATCATGAGCATAATATTGATGATTAAATTTATCAATTGTTTCAAGTTTTAAATAACGTTTCCCTCCATATGTTCCGCCCTGCAAATACATTTGCATTATTTTGGCAACATCATTGGCGTTTGAAAACAAACCAGCATGACCTCCTATTCCACCTTGCATTGCAGCTCCCATATCATGTACGTAACCTTGAACTTTTTGATAACGATAATAATCATCAATTTCAGAAGGTATTATTTCATTCAATGAATATTTCCCCAATGGCAAATAACTTGTCCTATTTGCACCAATTGATTCATAAAAATGCTTTTGACTTAAAACATTTAAATCTTTATCATAATATTTTTCAATATAATCTTTAAAAATATAATAAGATAAATCACTGTATTTATATACTTTTTTCGGTAGTAATTCAGACGTGGCAATGATGTTAAAAATGGAATCTTTATAGTCATTTCTTAAATACAAATTATTGGC
>JADWMI010000457.1 GCA_015767395.1 Bacteroidota bacterium
TGTTCTACTTTTTTCAGTTAATACAAATCCAAGTATTTATATTTTACTGAGCTTCTTTTTCTTACAATTTTTTGCAATTGGATTTCTGTTTGGAAATATTAGAGCACTTGCGATGCAGCCAGTTGGGCATATTGCAGGAATGGGAGCTGCAATTACAGGCTTTTTATCAACATTAATGGCAGTTCCAATAAGTGTTTATATTGGAAGAAATATAACCACTTCTGCCCTTCCCCTTTTTATAGGTTTTTTAATTTGTGGTATGTTTTCAATTTTAGTGCTTCTTATTTTAAAAAGATCTAAAAAACAAATAGAACTCTCATCCGAAAGCACAATATAACCACTACTCTATTTATTTAGATATTAATTTTCTAAATAAAATTGATTTCAGTGTATTTTTAAAATGTTTCTGAATCATAAATAAGAACCTTTTCCCATAATTTAGAAGATTCAGCTATAAATAATTTATGAGGTGTTTCGACTTGGTAATTGTCGTGATCTTCCAAATTATCAAACGTAACTTTTAAACAATAGGTATAACTGCTATCTACTACTGGCCTATTTGTTTTTGATGGAACTCCAAAGTGTTTATTTTTAGCATATTGTGATGCCTTTAAAAAATGGTTCATATTTTGCTCAAATGCTTTTCTATCCGTTTGATTTGTGGGGTTTTTCAACCAAAATAAAACAATGTGAATAAAACTTTCTTGCGTGTTTAGCGTGGTGTTCATAAAATATATCTTGCTTTTGTTAATTACTGTTCTATAGAATTAATGTTAAGATTGATTAATTCCGAATTTTTAAATTGAACATGTATTTCAATAGGATTACAACAAACTTCACAATCCTCAATATACGTTTGGTTGGTTACGGATGTATCAAACAACATGGAAATTTCATCCCAACAATACGGACATTGAAAAAAGTGTTCTTCCATGTTAGTTTACCTAAATAAAATTATTAAAGCGCCTAAGGCTGTAACTACAAATATAAAATTTCGATACAATTTATCGTTGATTTTTTTTACCAACGCCACTCCTATTAAAAATCCAATTACAATTCCAGGAATTAAAAAAGCATTTATCACCAAACTGTCTACAGTCACTGTTTTCCAAACAAAAATATGAAACGGTAATTTAAACACGTTTATAATAAAAAACAGCCAAGCCGCGGTCCCTATAAATTCATTTTTAGGCAATCGCATGGCTAAAAAATAAATGTTTGCAAAAGAGCCCGCCAAATTTCCAATCATAGAGGTAAATCCAGCCAATAAGCCCATTAAACCTGAAAAAGTAGGATTACTTGGTATTGCGCCAGTTTTTCTTTTTTCCATCCAAATTAACATCCCCACAGTAATTAAAATAAGTACGGCCATTAACTGTTTAAACAAAGCTTCTGAAATATCATTACCAAACCACACTCCTACTAAAACACCAATAAACATAGGCGGTAGTAATTTTATCAAATACTTCCATTGGGTATGGCGATGGTAATAAATGACCGCAAAAATATCGGCCAAAATCATCATTGGTATTAATACGCCAGTCGATGTTTTCCCTCCAAAAACCAGTGCCATAATTACAACAATAATAACACCAATACCTTTGATTCCTGCTTTCCCTACGCCTAATAAAAAGGCTCCTAATAAGGCTAAAAGCCAATCGTACCAAAGTAAATTATACGTACTTATAATCTCAGAAATGTTTTGTGTCATTTGCTAATTTTGAATTGCCAATTTAGGTATAAAATCACTAGTATTATACCCTATATTTGCAAAATGATTATTGAAGTCCTTTTTGAAGATAACTATATAATTATAGTGAATAAACCTAACAATGTGTTAATTCACAACTCCTATTATGCCAGAAATATTAAGGAACCCACATTACTAGACCTTTTATCGGAGCAATTTAGTTGCGATTTTTATCCAGTTCACAGATTAGACCGAAAAACATCGGGAGTCTTGGTTTTGGCAAAACATAAAAAGGATGTAGCCGTTTTTCAAGATTTGTTTACTACTGGCGATATACAAAAAATATATCTTGGAATTGTACGTGGTTTTATTGAAAAAACAATATTGATCACGTCTCCTGTTAAAAATCCTGATACGCAGGTTTATAAAGAGGCTGAGACCAATTGTGAACCATTGAAAACTAAACTATTAGATGTTCCAGTACATCCATATGAAAATGCGCGTTACAGCTTAGTTAAACTAATACCAACTACCGGAAGAATGCATCAGTTACGTATTCACATGAATAAAATAAGTCACCCAATTGTGGGTGATCATAAATATGGAGATCGCTTCCATAACCGTATGTTTGAAAATGAATTTGATTGCCGTAATTTGTTTTTACACGCGCATCAATTAGAATTTACACACCCTATTACAACAAAAAAAATAGCCTTTACAGCTAATTTACCAAATGATTGGTATAAAATT
>JADWMI010000458.1 GCA_015767395.1 Bacteroidota bacterium
CTTATAATCTCTATAATAACAAGGACTATATCTATTTTGAAGATGATGCAGCTAGAAAGGTATATTTAATAGATAAAGGGAAAGTTAAAATTGGATACTATACAGAAGATGGAAGAGAGGTTGTAAAATCTATTTTGACCAAAGGAGAAGTATTTGGCGAAAAGGCGATCCTTGGTGAGAATAAAAGAAACGAGTTTGCTATTTCTCTATCAGATGCAACAAGTATCTGTCCGATCGCGGTTCCGGTGCTGCATGATTTAATGAGAGGCAATCAAAAGTTTACGCTCAAGGTTTATAAGTTTATGAATTTTAGAATTCAACGTTTAGAACGTCGTCTTCAAATATTAATGTTTAAGGATACTGAAACTAGGTTGTTAGAATTCTTGAATGAATTATGTGAAGATTATGGGTTTTGTTGTGAAAAGACTGGTAAGATGAAGATAAAACATCCTTATACCCAAAAGGATATTGCTAGCTTAATAGGAACTTCTAGACCAACTCTTAATCTTATTATGAATAAATTAAAGGAACATAAAGTCATTGATTTCAAGAGAAATGAAATTCTTTTTTTAGATGATTCTATCAGGCCTGCTAGTTAAAACAACGTCGTAATTCCTTTTACCCTTAGCAAATCACCCACCTAATAAACTTATATTTTCACTGCATATAAACTTATATAATTAATTGATAATCAAATTTATAAGTTGTATTTAATTTACTATTATTTTTATGTAAGCTTAGCCTAGAGTATTCGACATATTCTAAAATATAAAAATTCATAAAAATGAAAATTGAAAGAATTAGCTCGATTATTGCGGCACTCATTTTACTACAGACTCTTTACTTTAAATTTTCAGGGGCAGCTGAAAGTGTATATATTTTTGATCAGTTAGGGCTAGAACCTTATGGTAGAATTGGAACTGGAATACTCGAATTGATTATCGCCGCTCTTTTGTTGGTTAAAAGAAGTTCTTTGGTGGGTGGAATTCTTGGTTTAGGAGTTATTACCGGTGCTCTTTTTTCCCATATCTTTGTGCTAGGAATAGAGGTGCAAGATGATGGTGGATTGTTATTTGGTTTGGCGCTTTTGGTTTTTGTATTGTGCTTCGTAACAATTTGGACTCAAAAAGAGAAATTGTGGAATTTTTTTTATCAATTAAGGAATTAAAATAATTTATAGCAATGGAGTTTATAAAAAAAAATATTTCAAACATCTTGTTCATAGGCTTTATTATATTCCTTTTTACACCTTACGGATTACCCGTGAGAGCCACTTTAATTAAAGGGGTAAGTTTGATTACAACAAGGGTCTTCTCAATGGAAATTGATAAAGAGGAACAAGTTATTATTAGCGACTATAATTGGGAGCTTAAAAACCTTAAAGGTGAGTTTGTTTCATTCTCAGAATTTAAAGGCAAAGTAGTACTTGTTAACTTTTGGGCAACATGGTGTCCACCTTGTGTTGCGGAAATGCCTAGTTTTCAAAAACTATATGATGCTTACGGCGATAAAATTGTTTTTCTCTTCGTCGCAAATGATGAACCTGATCGTGTGCTGAGTTTTATACAAGACAAGGGTTATGAGATACCTGTTTACTATCAAGTAACTAAAGTTCCTGCTGAAATGGACTCAAACTCCTTACCAACTACTTATATAGTGGATACTTCGGGACATATTGTAGCAAGTAAAGTAGGCGCTGCAGATTGGAATAGTTCAAAGGTTAGAAAATTGTTAGATAAATTAATTAAATAAAAAAGGTTGACCAATTGGCCAACCTTTAATTTCAAATAAAATAATAATAATATGCATTAAAGCTCTTTAACCATTTTTACTGGTAATAAATATATTTCACCATATTCCCCAGGTCTATGGGTTACTTTTTTATAATTTAATTTTCTCTTTAAATAAGTTACTAATTGGGTGTTATCTGATTCAACAGAAAGAATAATAATTTCCTTGTTATTGTTCACTGTGAACATGACATCAGCTTCATAGGCACCATCCATCATTTCATCCATAAAATTGGATCCGATTAAATCAACCATTTCAATACGCAAGTCATCAGTCGGGTTAATTGGGTTTAGGTTTGCTGCTGATAAATTAAGTGTGAATAAACCAAGGGCAAGAACAAATAGTTTTACATTTTTCATTATATATAATTTAGATTAGACATTTATACTACTAAGGACGACAGAAACGTAATAATTGTTACATATCAAAATGTTAAATGTTGATGAATTAAGGAATTTTTAACATTAAGAGATCAAAATGATGCAAAGTTTTAAGAGATTCTTAACGAATTAACCTGAGTTCGATTTAAAATTTTATCACAGCTTTACCTAATTTCTTGAAAAAAAGAGCTAGTCTTTAATTTCAATATTTATAGTTTTGATTAGGTCTAATTTTCACCAGCTGTAAAATTCACGCTGTTGTGAAGTG
>JADWMI010000023.1:0-5934 GCA_015767395.1 Bacteroidota bacterium
GAAGGTCACCATTTTCAAATATCGAATTTGGTTGGATCATCATTGTCTTTTGTCATTTCTGAAAGTTTTAAAAAAGCAGAAAAACCCTTTCTATTAATTTTTAATGACAAGGAAGAAGCGGCCTATTATTTAAACGATTTAGAACAGCTTTTAAACGATAAGGATGTGTTTTTTTATCCTGGTTCTTACCGAAGACCTTATCAAATTGAAGAAGTTGATAACGCCAATGTACTATTGCGATCTGAAGTTTTAAACAGAATAAATTCACAAAAAAAACCTGCTGTAATAATTACCTACCCAGAGGCGCTTTTTGAGCAAGTTGTGACCAAAGCTGAACTCAATAGAAACACCTTAAAAATAAGTTTAAACGACAATTTAAGCCTCGATTTTGTAAATGAAATATTGTTTGAATACCATTTTAACCGTGTAGATTTTGTAAGTGAACCTGGAGAATTTTCGGTTAGAGGAGGTATTATTGATGTTTTTTCATTTTCGCACGATGAACCCTACCGAATAGAATTTTTTGGCGATGAAGTAGAAAGCATTAGAACCTTTGATGTGGAAACACAGCTTTCAACCGAAAAGTTGAACAAAGTAAGTATCATGCCTAATGTTGAAAATAAAGCACTCAACGAAAAACGAGAAAGTTTTCTAAAATACATTTCGTCAAAAACTGTTGTTTTTACTAAAAATCTAGATTTACTTACCAATACATTAGACAAGCTTTTTATAAAAGCGGAAACCGAATTCAAAAAATTATCAACAGCTATTAACCATGCTCAACCCATTGAATTATTTTGTAATGGCGCCTTGATAAATAAACAATTGGAGCATTATACAAGGGTTGAAATTTTAAATTCACATGTGGCCGAATTGGTTTCAGCTTCAAACGAAGACAATCTGCACAAAGTTCAAAACATCGCTTCAAGCAAGTCCAGCATCCAAAATATTCAATTCAACACAAAACCACAACCTTCATTTAACAAGCAGTTCGATTTATTAATCGAAAATTTTCACCAAAATACTGAAAAAGGTTTTTCTAATTATTTATTTTGCGATTCTCAAAAACAAGCCGATCGTTTTCACGATATTTTTGATGAAGTTGGAGAAAAAGTAACTTATAAAACAATTGTTTTTCCGCTATATCAAGGCTTTATTGATATTGACAATAAATTGGTTTGTTATACTGATCATCAAATTTTTGAACGTTATCATAAATTCCGATTGAAAAACGGATATGCAAAAAAGCAATCCATAACATTAAAAGAACTCACAACGCTTGAAATTGGAGATTATGTAACTCATATCGATCACGGTATTGGAAAATTTGGGGGACTTCAAAAAATTGATGTTGAAGGAAAAAAACAGGAAGCCATTAAGTTAATGTATGGCGATCGAGATATTTTATATATCAGCATTCATTCGCTTCATAAAATTTCAAAATATACTGGTAAAGACGGTAAACCGCCCAAACTGTACAAACTAGGATCTCCGGCCTGGAAAACGTTAAAGCAAAAAACAAAAACACGCATAAAACACATTGCTTATAATTTAATTGAATTGTACGCTAAACGTAAAATGCAAAAAGGGTTTCAATACCAACCCGATAGTTATTTGCAACATGAACTAGAAGCCAGTTTTTTATATGAAGACACGCCAGATCAATCTTCATCTACACAAGATGTAAAAAACGATATGGAAAGTGAGCAACCAATGGACAGATTGGTGTGTGGAGATGTTGGTTTTGGTAAAACCGAAATTGCCATTAGAGCAGCTTTTAAAGCAGTGGATAACGGTAAACAAGTCGCCATTTTAGTGCCTACAACTATTTTAGCTTTTCAACATTTTAAAACATTTAGCGAACGGCTGAAAGATTTTCCCGTAACCGTTGATTACCTAAACAGGTTTAGAACAGCAAATCAGCGAAAAGGGGTATTGGCCGGTTTGAAAGATGGTTCTGTAGATATTGTTATTGGCACCCATCAATTAACCAATTCAGCTCTTAAATATAAAGATTTGGGTCTTTTAATTGTTGATGAAGAGCAAAAGTTTGGGGTGGCGGTAAAAGACAAATTAAAAACCATCAAAGAAAATATAGACACACTTACTTTAACGGCAACGCCTATTCCAAGGACTTTACAGTTTTCATTGATGGCTGCTCGTGATTTGTCTGTTATTAACACTCCTCCACCAAATCGTGTACCTATCGAAAGTCATGTAACTCGTTTTTCTGAAGAAACCATTCGCGATGCCATTCGATATGAAATTCAGCGTGGCGGACAAATATTTTTTATTCATAACCGAATTGAAAATATTAAAGAAGTTGCAGGCTTATTACAACGGTTGGTTCCAGATGCTAAAATTGGTATTGGTCACGGACAAATGGAAGGTAAAAAATTGGAGAATTTAATGTTGTCTTTTATCAACAATGAATTTGATGTACTGGTTGCCACAACTATTATTGAAAGTGGATTAGATGTTCCAAATGCCAATACTATTTTTATCAACAACGCCAATAATTTTGGCTTGTCTGATTTACATCAAATGCGTGGAAGGGTTGGTCGCTCAAACAAAAAAGCATTCTGTTATTTTATAACACCACCATATCATATGATGACTGATGATGCCAGAAAAAGAATCCAAGCAATTGAATTATTTACTGAACTTGGAAGCGGTATAAACATTGCCATGAAAGATTTAGAAATTCGTGGCGCAGGTGATTTATTAGGAGGAGAACAAAGTGGTTTTATAAATGATATTGGTTTTGATACCTATCAAAAAATATTGACTGAAACTATTGAAGAGCTGAAAGAAAATGAATTCAAAGAACTATACAAAGAAGAGCTTGACGGCAAACCAAAAGAATATGTAAAAGAAATTCAAATTGACACAGATTTTGAAATTTTATTTCCAGACGATTATATCAATGTTATTTCAGAACGATTGAGTTTGTACAACAAATTAAGTGAACTTAAAACCGAAGAACAATTACAAAAATTTGAAGTAGAAATTATTGACCGTTTTGGTGAATTTCCAACTCAGGTTGAAGATTTACTTAAAACTGTTCGCATTAAATGGATTGCAAAACACTTAGGAATTGAAAAACTCGTTCTAAAGAATAAAAGAATGATTTGTTATTTTATTTCAGATCAACAAAGTTCTTTTTACAATTCAACTATTTTTTCTCAAGTTCTAAATTTTGTCAAAAACAATCCTACCACTTGTGTTATGAAAGAAAAAGAAACCAAAATGGGATTGCGTTTATTATTGACTTTTATTCATATTACCTCTGTTGAGAAGGCTTTGTCTGAACTTCAAAAAATATGAAAAATCAACATTTAAAACATCTTTTTGAATTAAATATCGCTATGGTATTTATTAGCACCTCAGGTGTTTTGGGTCGCTATATTTCAATGTCTCCACCTTTAACAATTTGGTGGCGAAGCGCTATAACAGTAGTCTGCTTGGGGCTTTTTATTTGGTACAAAAAATTAAATTTTAAGGTCTCTTCAAAAAGAGATTTAAAAACCATTATTATCAGTGGTTTTTTTATGGGTGCGCACTGGGTCACTTATTTTTACGCCTTAAAGCTTTCAAACGTCGCAATAGGCATGCTAGCCATGTTTACATATCCAATTATCACAGTGTTTTTAGAACCCTTTTTCTTTAAAACAAAATTAAATGTAAAACATGTTTTTTTAGGTATTTTAGTGTTAATTGGTATTTACTTTTTAACACCTGAATTCAAAATAGAAAACAATTTTACCCAAGGTATTCTTTTTGGAATTGCTTCAGCTGTATTTTATGCTATCCGAAATATTTTAATGAAAAAGAAAACAGCTCAATACAATGGATCTGTGCTTATGTTTTATCAAATGGCTGTAATTACTGCTCTTTTATGGCCGGTTCTTTTTATTTTTGATGAAAGCCCTTTAGCAACCGATTGGTTTGCATTAGGTGCCCTCGCCATATTTACAACTGCCGTTGGGCACACGCTTTTTGTGGTTAGTATGAAATATTTTTCAATTGGAACTGCCAGTATTATTAGCAGCATACAGCCAATTTATGGTATTATTTTTGGAATGCTTTTTTTAGGAGAATTTCCTGCTTCAAAAACCATTATTGGAGGCGTTTTAATTCTTTCAACTGTTGTTATTGAAAGTTACCATTCAAATAAAAACAAGTAATATGGAATTTTTTGAAGTTATCGATAAACAGGTTTCAGAAGCTATTATTCAAGAAAAGGTAACTCCTAAAACTTTAGAGAAATTTACTGAAAGTATGTTTCTTCTTGAAACAATTGGAAATGACTTTAGCTGTGGAACACTTTGGGGTGAATTTGTTGTAAGCTACGATAAAATTAAAGGCGGTGTAAGATTTGCCTTGTTGAATTGCCCAAATGCATTACAGTGGACCATTACAACAGGTTTCCCTCCTAAAGAAAACAGCATTGTAATACATCTCACTATTAATAGAAATCAAAAACCTACAGAATTTGTTGAAGAAATTCAAGAATTTTTAGATGAATGGATCAACGGTTTAACCAATCAATTTTAAATTGAAAATTCCATTTTAAAATAATCATTCACATCAACAACCATCATTCCAACGCTTTCAGCTGCTTGAATTCCTAAAATTCCATCTTCAAAAACAACACAATCTTTTGGCTCAACCCCCATTAATTCAGCACATCTTAAAAATGTATCTGGTGCTGGCTTAAAATTGGTTACATCATCAGCCGTTATAATCGGGTTAAAATAATGTTCCATATTTAAAATAGACAAGGTTCTGCGAGCACCAAATTGCGTGCTTCCTGTTCCAATTGACATTGGTAATTTTCCATGGTATTTTCTAACAACATCTGTAACTACAGAGATTTCCTTGGTTTCATAAACCAATTTTTTATAAACATCTGCCTTTACTTTACCAACTTCATCAGTATCCATATCAGTTCCAAATAGTTCATTCATTTTTAAAATAGTAGCTGCCTTAGGCATACCAGTCAATTGACCAAACAATTCTCCCGTAAAATCTATTCCAAAAGAGGAAACAGCCGTTCTCCAAGCTACAAAATGGTTTTGCATTGTATTTGCAACAGTTCCATCTAAATCAAAAATAAGTCCTTTAGCGTTGTTGGGTATTTCTATCATATTGATTTTTTAAAACACAAAAGTACCTTATATATTTTTGAAACAATTAAACAACTTCAAACAATTTCCCAGGCAATGGTTTTACTACTCCTTTCATTTCTAAATTAAATAAAATAGTAGTTGTTTTATAAATTGGTAATTCGCAATTAATAGCAATAACATCTAATAGCTCTTTTCCGTTTTCTATTAAAAAATCATAAATTATTTGTTCTGTTTCATTCAATTCTACAAACAATTGCTTTTGAATTCCCTGTTTTATATTATCACCTAAATCCCAATTCAACATTTCAATTAAATCATTTGCCGAAGTTAAAATCGCTGCCTTATTTCTTTTAATTAAATCGTTACATCCCCTACTAAAGTTATCGGTACTTCTTCCTGGAACAGCCATTACATCACGATTGTACGAATTTGCAATATCCGCAGTTACTAGCGAGCCTCCTTTATCGGCAGATTCTATAATAATTGTTGCTTCAGAAATTCCAGCAACAATCCGATTTCTTTTTAAAAAATTCTCACGGATCAATTCATCATTATGCCAGAAATCCGTTAAAAAACCACCATTTTTATGCATTTCAGCAACATACTTCTTATGTGTTTTGGGATATATTTCTTCAAACCCATGAGCTAAAACCCCAACAGTAGTCAAATTGTTTTTCATCGCAGCTTTATGTGCGCAAATATCAACACCGTATGCAAAACCACTAACAATTATTGGGTTGAACGCTTTTAAATCGAAAATTAGCTTTTCGCAAAAATCACGACCATAACTTGTAATATTTCT
>JADWMI010000023.1:6034-11897 GCA_015767395.1 Bacteroidota bacterium
TTAACAATTTGAGTGTCAAGATATAAAATTATTGTTAATAAAAAATGTGACAACTCTTTAAATTTAGATTGGTTTTCTATTATATTTGTTATAATGACAATAGCAAAATACATAGGCGATTTATTATACCGATACGAATGCGTGATAGTTCCAAATTTTGGTGGCTTTGTAACCAACGAAATTTCGGCAAAAGTAAATCAATCAACCCACACTTTTTACGCACCTTCAAAACAATTAACTTTTAATTCGAATTTGCAGAATAATGACGGATTATTAGCTAACTATATAGCTGCTTCGGAAAACATTTCATATTCAAAAGCCGTTAAAGTTATTAAAAAAGAGGTATTGGCTTTGAAAGCTATGTTAAAAACGGAAGAAATAGAACTCGAAAATATTGGTTCTTTCTGTACTTCCAAAGAGGGAAAATTACTTTTTGAACCTTACAATACTGTAAATTATTTAACAGCTTCTTTTGGCATGAGTTCTTATGTTTCTCCTGCTGTGAAACGAGAAGTTTACAAGGAAAAAGTAAGACAACTTGAAACTATTGCTCCAATTCTACCTTCAGAAGAAAACAAACGAAAAACACCTGCTTTTATTAAATATGCCGCTACCGCGGCTATCGTTTTTGCCCTAGGGTCTGTGGGATGGAATCAATACCAAAAAATTGAATATAATAACTTAGTTGCCGAAACCGAACAGCAACAATTACAAGTTGAAAAAAAAATACAAGAAGCTACATTTGTAATTAGCAATCCGCTTCCTGCAATTACTTTAAACGTAACCAAAGAAACTTTTAATTATCACGTTATTGCTGGTGCTTTTAGAGAACCTGAAAATGCAGAAAAAAAATTGCAACAACTTTTGAAAAAAGGTTTTAAAGCAAAAATTTTAGGCATTAATAAATGGAATTTAACACAAGTTTCTTATGAGAGTTTCAACTCTCGAAATGAAGCAATTAATAGGTTAAATACCATTAAAAAAACAGATTCTAAAGACGCTTGGCTGCTTGTAAAAGAGTACTAAATTCAAACTTCACATTTCGATTTAATTTTATTTAAATAGGCATATCTTTGCTTAAAATTTACTGTCATGATTAAAACATCTAAAGAATCTTTAACAATTTTAACCGATATTGTTTTACCTGGAGAAACCAATCCGTTGGGAAACCTGTTTGGTGGTGAGTTATTGGCAAGAATGGACAGAGCTTGTAGTATTTCAGCCAGAAGACATTCTCGCAGAATTGTAGTTACTGCATCCGTTAATCACGTAGCCTTTAATAAAGCCATTCCGCTAGGAAGCGTTGTTACTATTGAAGCAAAAGTTTCACGTGCTTTTAAATCGTCTATGGAAGTGTATGTTGATGTTTGGATTGAAGATAGAGAATCTCAAGAAAAAACAAAAGTAAATGAAGGAATCTATACATTTGTTGCTGTTGATACAACAGGAACACCTGTTACAATTCCTCAAATAAAACCTGAATCGGAAATAGAAAAACAAAGATATGAAGGTGCTTTGCGTAGAAAACAATTAAGTCTTATTCTTTCTGGAAAAATGAAACCTTCTGAAGCTACAGAATTGAAAGCTTTGTTTATCAGTTAACAATCATTTCTTGGTAACCACAATTTTATTTCAATCCAACAAACTATTTTAAGAGCAATAAATTACAGCCTCTAATATCTGAATTGTCAAACCGCCCTAATACTTCAAAAGTTCCGTTGGCATAGGCTTTCCCCAAATCTTGTGTTGCTATAAATGAACAGGAATTGATATTGGCTAAATCAATTACATTGATGCCTCCCGATTTTCCTTCAGGTAAAATAGTCAAAGCATCTTCGGTATCTCGCGTTAAGATTTTCATCCAAGGCGGACATTCAAATAATCCATTTCCCTTAGAATATGCCTGACTCAATAATTCTGTCATCCCATATTCAGAATGAATTTCTTCAACACCAAAGCCTTCACACAAAACAGCATGCAACTCTTCTCTAATAAGCTCCTTTCTTCTTCCTTTCATACCGCCCGTTTCCATAATTATGGTGTTTTTCAATTCAAAATTATAGGATTCAATCAAATCTAACAACGCAAATGAAACACCAATTAATAGGGTTTTCTCTCCTTTTTTATCTAATTCAATCAAGTTTTTAGCTAATTCGTCTAAATTATTTAAATAAAAACCACTTTTAGGTTTGTTGGATTTTTGAATCATATCATTTACCATGTAAATTAATGACGATCCATCTCGTTCCAAATAAGAAGGCAGCAAAGCTAAAACAGTATATTCTTCAATATTTCCATAAAAAAACTCAAATGCTTTTCTAAAACTTTTTTCATAAATAGCAATATCGGTAACCATGTGTTTACTTTGCTGAACACCCGTGGTCCCACTGCTTAAAAATGTTTGTTCAACCTTGTTGGTTGATGAAATTATTTGGTGAGATTTAAAAAATTGAATCGGTAAAAAAGGAATTTCATTTAGAGATTTGATAGCAGAAATGTCACAATTTAAATGATTTATAAACGAGCTATAAACCGTATTATTTTTTGCTTGAAACCGAAATATTTCCAGTGAAAAATCCACAAAGTCACTGTAACTATGAATATTAAAAAAGGAATTTCTTTTCATAAAAAATTGGGAAACTTTACAAAAGTAATGTAAATTTACGCAACCTATCATTCTTTTAGGCATCTTATTAACAATTAAAACGCTATAATTTGAGTTTAAAAAAGCTCATTCACCAATGTGCGAAAAATGATCGAAAGGCACAAGGAGAAATTTATCAGATTTTTGCTGGTAAGTTATTTTCTATATGTCTAAAATACTCTAAAAATAAACAAGAGGCTCAGGACAATTTTCAAGATGGATTTGTAACAATCTTTGAAAAAATTGGGCAGTTTAAATTTAATGGATCGTTTGAAGGTTGGATGAAACGCGTTATGATTAACACCGTTTTGCAAAAATACAGGAACAAAACAGTGTTAAATATTGTTACAGAAGAGATTCCTGATGAAGTGATTGTTGATATTGATGATGATGAAGTTTCTTTGGGTTTTTTATTAAATCTAATTAAAAGTTTACCTGATAGGTACCGAATGGTTTTCAACCTTTATGTATTAGATGGGTATTCTCACAAAGAAATTTCAAAAATGTTGCAAATTGCGGAAGGCACGTCTAAATCAAATTTAGCCAGGGCAAGAGGCATTTTAAAGCAAAAAATTGAATTGCATCAAAAAGGTCGACAGTCTATTTAAGAATAAAAAGGTACTAGTGAGAGATTTAAAAAATATTGATAGATTGTTTCAGGAAAACTTTAAAGATTACGAAGTTTTTCCTCCTAACAAATCGTGGGATGCCATAGATGGAAGGCTGGCCAATGGTTCAAAAAAACGTCGACTACCATTCTGGGTTAAGGTTTCAAGTATTGCAGCCTTATTTGTGCTACTTTTTAGTGTTGGTACCATTTATTTAATTCCTCAAAATGATATCTCCAAAAATTCAATTCCTAAGAAAAATAACAGTTCAAAACCTATAGACAGTGAGAATTCCATAAATAATGGTGAATCTTCTCCTGAAATTGTTACTGAACAAAAGGAATATTCAACTGGAAAAGTAATACAACTTAATCCTGAAAATAACAGCTCTCAATTTTCTGATTCTGAAGAAGTCATTGCAGATATCACAGAAGAATCTAACATTACACAAAAATCATTTAACAGATTTTCCTTAACCGACACTGAAAATTTACCTTATAGCAGTAGTTATAAAAAGGATAAAACAAAAAGCCCTAAAATTGGTGAAAGTAAATTTACGGTAGCTACCATTTTTGCGCCAATTTATTTCAATTCTTTTGGAGGCGGTTCAGGTGCAGATGCGCAATTCAATAACAATCAAACATCGGGAAGTTCATCATATTCATACGGTGTTAAATTTGCCTATAAATTAAATAATAAATTCAGCGTCCAATCGGGTATTAATTTAATTAATTTAGGACAAACAACAAACGATGTTTATATTACTCCTGGAGTTGCTATTGTTGGTTTTTCCAATATATCAAGCCTTGCCCCATTAAGTAAAAACGTTAATGGTTTATCTAAAGGGAGCATAGATTTGGCTAATGAAAATGAGGCTAGTTTAAATCAGGTTTTTGGATATATTGAAATTCCTGTTGAAATAAAATACAATGTTACTGAAGGTAAAATTGGCGTTAATTTAGTAGGTGGATTCAGCACACTGGTTTTAAATAAAGATGAAGTATTTGTTGAAACCAATACATTTTCACAAAGCTTGGGAAATTCAAACAATTTAAGATCTTTAAACTTTAGTGGTAATCTTGGTGTTGATGTAGATTATTCTCTATATAAAAATTTATTTATCAACGTTTCTCCAATGTTGAAAGTTCAAACAAATACATTCTCTAAAAACTCTGGTAGTATTCAAACATATTACTTAGGTATTTATACAGGGTTAAATTACAAGTTTTAGTTGGTTTATTATTTGGCTGGTTACCAAATATTGAATGAAGAGAAAGCCATTTCAAATTTGAAATGGCTTTACTTTTTTAACCATTTTTTATTTGTAAATTTGAACTAAACAAATATTAAAATCCAATTTATGGAAACTCAAATAAAGCATCATTTTCTTTCTAAACTGAAAATAGAAGACATCAATCTAGGCACCTCAACTGGTGTACATTTCTTTGGAAATGGAGAAGCAATCGCATCCTGTTCTCCCGTAGACGGGCAGTTAATTGGAAAAGTTATTGCTACCACAAAAGAAGATTACGAAAAAGTAATGATTAGTGCTCAAAAAGCCTTCAAAAGTTGGCGATTGGTTCCTGCTCCCCAAAGAGGGGAAATAGTCCGTCAATTTGGAAATAAATTACGTGAACTAAAACAACCTTTGGGAGAATTGGTCTCCTATGAAATGGGGAAATCACTTCAAGAAGGTCTGGGTGAAGTTCAAGAAATGATTGATATTTGTGATTTTGCCGTTGGTTTATCCCGTCAACTTCACGGTTTAACAATGCATTCTGAACGTCCTGGACATAGAATGTACGAACAATACCACCCACTTGGAATTGTTGGAATTATTTCAGCTTTTAACTTTCCTGTTGCTGTTTGGAGTTGGAACACTGCATTGGCATGGATTAGTGGAGATGTTTGTATTTGGAAAGCTTCAGAAAAAGCGCCGTTGTGCAGTATCGCCTGCCAAAATATAATTGCCGAAGTTTTAAAAGAAAACAACTTACCTGAAGGAATTTCATGCATCATTAATGGTGACTATAAAGTTGGAGAATTTATGACAACCGATAAACGCATTCCGTTAATTTCAGCCACAGGCTCTATAAGAATGGGTAAAATTGTTGCTAAAACTGTAGCGGAGCGCTTGGGAAAATCGTTGTTAGAATTGGGTGGAAATAATGCAATTATAATAACCCCTGATGCAGATATTAAAATTAGTATTATTGGCGCTGTATTTGGCGCTGTTGGAACTGCAGGTCAACGTTGCACTTCAACACGTAGATTAATTATTCACGAATCTATGTATGATAAAGTGAAAGATACTTTGGTTGCTGCCTATAAACAGTTACGCATAGGAAATCCTTTAGATGAAAACAATCATGTAGGTCCGTTAATTGATACTGATGCTGTAAAAATGTATGAAAATGCATTGCAAAAAGTAGTTGAAGAAGGCGGAAATTTAATTGTAGATGGCGGTATTTTAAGTGGCGAGGGTTATGAAAGCGGTTGTTATGTAAAGCCCGCAATAGCAGAAGCTGAAAACCATTTTGAAATAGTACAACATGAAACTTTTGCACCCGTTTTATATTTACTAAAATATTCGGGAGGCCTCGAAAATGCC
>JADWMI010000023.1:11997-16545 GCA_015767395.1 Bacteroidota bacterium
AAATTTACTTTCCTAAGTATCCGAACAGCTTCTTTGTATTTTATATAGGTCGATTTATCTTCTAAATTTCTTAAATAACCTTTGGTTTCCAATAATTTGGAATAGGCCTTAGGAATTTCATTCAAAACGCAAATCATATAATTGATTGGTAATTCTTCTAAATCTATTTTTTCATTTTGAGTGAGCGATAAATTCTTTTTTAATTTTTCAAGAATGGCATTGCAATTATTAAAAACGTGATGCAATACTATTTTATCAAATTTTGGTGCCTGAAATAAAAATTCTGTAGCAATGTCTAGCTTTCCATTTTCTTTAAAATTAAAAACTGTTTTTTCAAGTGGGTAATAATCAAAATGTTCTTTAATTTTTAAATAAACATATTCTGTTATCCTAAAAGAAGTATGATTAAATTCAATTTTAACTTCATCAAGAGCAGAATAAAATAAACGAACCTGTTCATTTATCAATTCAATATCTACTCTGGAATAAAACACTTTATTGCCAACTTGTTTCTTTTTTCCTGCCCAACACAATACAAATTGTTCATTAAAAACTTTGTAAGTAGGATTGTATTCATCCTTATGCTGATTCATAAAGTCAAAAACACCATCTAAAGTCATTTCAATATTGTTACTCGCATTTTTTTCGATTGCTTCAACAATTTCTTTATTGGTACTTTTTAATTCAAATTTCCCCAAAGTAGACATAGAATTACTTCCTCTTCTGAAGAATATTCGTCCTTTAACATACTTCCAAATGGTTTTTTTAAGAGCTGTAATATTGTTATTTGGATGTATGGTTACCAGTCCAACAACTTTATATCTCGGCAGCGTTGGAAAAGGAATGTTTTCGTATTGAATTTTTGGGGGATTTTCAAAGTAGGCATTTACCAAGTTCTGAATTTTACTGTCATCAAAAAAATCTACACCTACAATTTTATTTGATTGATCTTCAATTCCAATAACAATATATGAATTATTTTCAGGGTTTGAATTCGACAAAGCACAAACATGTTTTAAAAATTTAGCCTTACCTTCACTGGTGTCTAATGAAATTTTTTGCTTGTTATCATAAAAGCTATTTTCATCATTATGAGCAAGTAAATTCTTAATTAACAGTCGTTTATTTATCATTCTGTTTTATCTTTCAATTTTTTTTACTAAATTTGATAATTCACTACCCCCTATTTATTAGAGACCCTACAGATTTATCATTCATTAATTAAATATTAAAATTATGAAAATAAAACGTATTTTTCTCGTTGTCTTTTCTATTATTTCAATTTTACTTTTGGAAAGTTGTGATACTAAAGAAATAAGTCCTCTGAATGATCCCAATGATCAAAACAATGCTTCTATAGAAGCTCCAACAGATCCAACCAAGTCAAGAATTCAATTTAAATTAGTTGATGCTCCAGATGACAACTATCTTCAAGTTTGGGTTGATATTATTGATTTTCAATATCAACGAAGTGACGAATCTGGATGGGTGAGTTTTGATGGATATCCTTTAACTACAGGTGAAAACATGGTTGATTTAACAGAATTAATTGCTGGTACTTCACATGTGCTATCAGATGAAGAACTTGAACCTGGTTTGTTTAGTAAAGTTAGAATTGTTTTAGGTGATAACAATTATCTCATGATAGCAGGTGAAGAAAGTGATGAAATGATAAGAAAAGATTTAAAAACACCTAGCGCGCAACAATCTGGTTTAAAAATACATGTTGACACAAATTTAGAAGCTGGATATTCTTACACATTTGTGTTGGATTGGGATGTTCAAAAATCCATTGTAAAAGCGGGAAAATCTGGAAACTACAATTTAAAACCAGTTATTAGAGCACATACTGAAATTAATGCTGGGGATATTTCTGGAACTGTCGCTGAAGAAATTGAAGGAAGTGATGTTTTGCTTGAAGGCGTACTTGTTGAAGTATTTGAAAGTAGTGATACTCAAATGACAGCATCGGTTACTTCTACACTTACTGATGTTTCTGGAACCTTTTTGGTTTCAACACTACCAATTGGAACTTACAATCTCAAATTTACTTATAGTTCAACTGATTTTGTTTATGATGATGAAATGAAAATGGGAGTTGTTGTAAATAAAGATGAAATTACTGATGTTGGAATAATTTATATGAAAAAAAGTACTGGAAGCCTTTCTGGTAGGGTAGCTGATTCAAATGAAACAGATGATGATCCTATGCCAATTGGTGCAGCAACCGTAAATGTATACGCAGTTAGTGATGAGGATTTCTCAACTATTTTAGCCACTACAACCACTAGTGATGAAGGCGATTTTAATTTTCTAGAATTATTACCGGGAGCATACATTTTAAAAGCTTTGATGACTAGTTACGATGAAGGTCTCACTGAAACTATTGAAGTAGTAATTAATACTGAAAACGAAGCAGGTACTATTTTACTAACAAAAAGTGTGGGAAGTATTTCCGGAAGAATTGCAGACGCTACCGAAGCAGTTGATGATTTGAAGCCTTTAGAAGGAGCTACTATACATGCATACGCTAAAGATGATGAAGATTTTTCAGATAGTTTAGGTACAGCCTCTTCAAGCAGCGAAGGAACTTTTACAATACCCAATTTAATTCTTGGTGAATATATTTTAAAAGCAACATTAGCTACTTTTGATGAAGGTCAATCAGGAATAATTGGAGTAACTGAAAGTGGTGGAATATACGATGCTGGAACCATCAATTTAACCTTAACAACATCATAATTTTATTTATCAATAATTTAGAAAAAGAGGATTGAGTAAAATTACCTAATCCTCTTTTTTTAATATTGTTGCAGAAGCTTGTGCTGTTGGATACACAACTAAATCTTCAATATTCACATGAGCCGGACGCGAAATCACAAATTGAATAATCTCCGCAATATCTTGGGCTTGTAATGCTGAAAAGCCTTTGTAAACATTTTTAGCTTTTTCAACATCTCCCTTAAAACGAACTTCTGAAAACTCGGTTTCAACAGCTCCTGGGTGAATGGCAGAAACGCGAATGTTGTGCTTGTTTAAATCTATCCTCATAGCTTTATTTAAAGCGTTTACAGCGTGTTTTGATGCGCAGTATACATTTCCATTGGGATATACTTCTTTGCCTGCAATTGAGCCTATATTTACTACAAAGCCATTGTTTCTTTTAACCATTTGAGGCAAGATTGCTTTTGAAACATATAACAAACCTTTTACATTGATATCTATCATAGCATCCCAATCATCAATACTACCATCTTGTATGGTGCTTAAACCATGTGCATTTCCAGCATTGTTAATTAAAATATCTATTTTTTTAAATGCTGGAGGTAAAGAATCTATGGCATTAAAAACCGCTTCTTTATTGCTAACATCAAATTGTAAGGTTGTTACATTGGTTATTTTGCTTAATTCATCTTTTAATTTTATCAATCTGTCCTCGCGTCTTCCGCAAAGAATAAGATTCATATTGTTTTTTGCAAAAATTTCTGCGGTCGCTTTTCCAATCCCCGAAGTAGCACCTGTTATAAAAGCTGTTTTTGTATTCATCTCATTATTATTTTACAGATATAAAGATACAAAAAAACCACCCCGACCAAGGAGTGGTTTCCGTTAGTTGGTTAAAAATAACCAACTAAAAATCAACTAACCAAACTTTATTTTAAATTTCTTTTATTATCAACTGTCTTTCTATTTATCTTAGTTCGTTTTCTTCCATCATTCCTTACACTTTCTTTTTCACTATTTGGTTTTAAGTATTGAATAAAACCTTTTCCTGAAAATTCATACGTTGTTTCGGATGTTAAATGATACAAACTAATTGTTTCATCATCTATAACGGTTAAATCGAACTCTTCTATATCTCCAGAACCATAATTTAATGTTAAATATTTTAGATTGTCAATTCCTTCAACATCAAAAACTTCATAGTCACCTATATAGTCCCAAAATATATTGTCAAGATCTGTGCCAAGATCATCTTGAGAAGAATAAAAAGTTGTAATATTTTCAGGGGTAAACTTTAAAAAGTTTTCATAGTCAAAAACATTTTCCACCCCTCCACTTACAGCATACTTTTCCCAAGCCACATATTCCTGTAAAAAATATTCAATATTGTCATAAAATATTTGATCAAAATCAAATGTATTGCTGAAATATCCTTCTAAATAATAGGTTACCTTATTGTAATTATCAATTAATTTTAAACCCGTCGGAGAAATTTCAAACACATCAAAATCATAAAAACCATCTAAATCGTGATCTATTTCTAAAATTCCTTTGTTAGAATCATAGTAACCAATTTGAATCCCGTAACCATCCCCAGTAAAACCAATACCTACAATGTTATTATTTGCGTATAATTTTCCATTGATAAATGAAATTGTAAATGCCTTCGATAAAAAAGGAACATCGCCAACACCTTCTGTTCTATTATAATCTACATACCATAAATCATATTTTGTAATTACATCTTCAAGAGTAGGAATATATGGTTGATCAAGTGAATTGCTACATGAAGTAATTGTACTTACAATTATGAATGTTACAAAA
>JADWMI010000459.1 GCA_015767395.1 Bacteroidota bacterium
GTATAACATATTTCTTCGTAGAATATTTCCTGTTCCTGCACCAGAAACATTTAAAGAAGCCCCATCGCCGATCTTTGTTCGAGATCTATATATATAATTATTTTCTACTAAATTATTTCTTGAGTGTAAATAGGGTAAAATCTTTTCTTGTGTGCTGTTGCCTTTTTTATATGTTTTATATTTTAACTCGTTCCACCGTATCGTTTTTGCTGCTTCATCCCAATCAATTTCTTTTCCATTTTGAAAGATGGCACCACGTACACCACAAATTCCTATTGCCTTGCGTGGCACTTCTCTAATGTGATTATTTGCGATGTAATTTTCACCACTTTGCCAAACAAAAATAGCATGTCCGTGCCAAATGACTTCTCCAACACGTCGAATTATATTATTGACTATTTTGTTATTTTTATTTACATCTTTAGTGCCGGGGCCATAACCGCAAAGTAAAATTCCCATATGCCCAATGCGATCTATCAATGAATTTTCTATCGTGATATTTTGAGCATGTAAATCCAATCGGATTGCTGAAGTACCAGAGTTTACAAAAGAACATTCAGAAACTTTACAATTTTCAGCTCCTCGAAACCGTAACAATGCATTTCCGTAATCAAATTTATCCCAATCGTGCTGAATTCCATAGCCTTTATGACCTTTCCACCAAGAATAACGATCACCTTTTGTAAAGGTTAATCCTTTAAAATTGATGTTTTTTACAGGTACATCATTAGTTCCGTTGTAATCAATTTTTCCTTCAACTTTAAAAAACTCAATTAAAGTTGGTACAGAGATATTTTTGCTTGGTTCACCATTTATTGGCCAATAATATATTTTTCTAGTTTTGGTATTTACACACCATTCACCAGGAGCATCTAATACATCGATAATGTTTTCAATATAAGTTGGATTGTAAGGTTTAGGTGTTGTTGATGGTGGCGTATTTCCGGCAAATTTTAATTGGGCAATATTATTTTTAAGATCAACACTTTCAATTGGGATTATATTTTGAGTCCATGGCACCCCACAGAAAAACACTTCTACATCTTCAAGATTAGACCAGTTTTTAATTGCTCCTTGTGGGAATGGTAATTTTATCAGTAAATCAAAATCACTTTTATTAGCAACATTTCGGGTTGCTAACTTTTTAAATTTTAATTCAGGTGTTTGAAAACCAGTGCTATGAGCTCTTTTTAATCGGTGATTTCCATCAAATAAAACTTTGAAATTTGAAACGTCTTTCGGTATCTCTACAACCCATAAATTCCCTTTAGCACTTTCTGAAGTTCCCTCAGGGTAATCAATACATTTTTTCCATTGTCCAACTGCAATTTCTGAGGTTATTATTGGAGTTTCGTTAGTATATGCTTTATAAGTAACATTTCCATCTTCAACTCCAAAAACGATGGTTTCTGTGATTTTATATTTTCCTCCTCTTAAAAAAACAGTGACATGTTCATTAATTTTTCTTGCTTCATCACGCGCTTTTACAATTGTTTTATAAGGTTTTTCAATAGTACCATTTCCGGCATCACTTCCTGCAGGAGATACATACAAGTCTGCACTTTGACATAAAGAGGTAATACTTATAAAAATTAGGAGTAGAATATATTTCATGATTAAAAAAAATTAAAATTACTGGATTTTACTTTTATCATCCATATTATTTGCTTTCTTCTTATGCTTAGAATAAACACCGTTTTCATCCGTCATTTTTAGTTGCATTTCTTCAAGCAATGAGGTGTGTTTTTTATTTTTTTGACTCCAATTTAATTCTCGATCTCCAAGATTTGGATATCTTAAATAATCTTCACGGTGTACCGCTTCGTTTTTCCATCTCGTTAACCAATTGTCATACAGGATACCCATTTTTTCAATGTCATCTTTTAATTCATGATTGTCAATCTGATTTTTTCTTTCTAACGGATCTTTATTCATATCATAAACTTCTTGGGTTTGTTGGTAATTTTGCCCACCATAAAACCAATTGATATACTTATATTTTTTATTAACTACCGAAATTGATTGATGACTAGGAACTCCCCAAACATTAATAAGTAAAAGCGATTCATGGATTGATTTTTCAGGGTCTTCTAACAATTTCATCATACTTTCACCTTGCATATAATTTGGTTTTTCAATCCCAGCTAAATCCAATACAGTTGGCGCAATATCTATATTTGCGGTAAGTTCATTTATACGTGTTTTTTTATTGGCAGTTTTATGACGAGGATCGTAAATAATCATAGGTGCTCTTGAAGCATCTTCATAAGGCAAGACTTTTCCAGACAAACCTTTTCTTCCTCCCGACCATCCATTGTCTGAAGTGAAAATAATAACAGTATTGTCAGCAATTCCTAGTTGTTCTAGTTGTTTTGTAATCATTCCTACAGCTTGATCAATTCCATAAATTAACCGATAGTATTTTGATTCTTTATC
>JADWMI010000024.1:0-3591 GCA_015767395.1 Bacteroidota bacterium
AAAAACTTATAAAAATGAAACAGACGATGCTTTAACAATTTTCGCCGATAAATTTGATGATGGTACCGTAAGAGATAAACCATCAACTTTTAGATTGACTGGAGATGCAATTAAATTGAACCGGGGTTATGTTGAAATTATTGATGAGAATAATGATGATAGAGAACCACTTTTTTTTAAGGATATAAAAGGATTTGGAAATAAATTTAAAATTATAGGTCCAAATGTAAACGTGTCTGTAAACGATTTTAGTTTTATTGAAAATCATGGCTTAGAAGCAAAAAGCCTTTCGGCAGATTTTGAGTACACTAAAACAGAAATGAAATTTATAAATGCCAGTTTAGAAACAAAAACTTCAACTCTTTTTGCAAATATTCAATTTAGCTATGATAGAGAAAACTTGTCGGACTTTAATAATAAAGTAAACCTAGATGCCGAGCTAATTCAAGCCCAGATATCATTAATTGACCTACAAAAATTTTATCATGAAATAGGGAATGACGGTTATGTGAATTTAACAACAAAAATAAGCGGGCAGCTTAATAATATGACGTTAAGTGAATTTAATTTAGAGACAGATAAACAAACAATTATAGCAGGAAAATTAAATCTAAAAAACTCATTTAATACCGAAAACGGTTTTTCACTTGATGCAGATTTCACCAATTTAACTTCTGATTATTTTCAGTTGAAAACGTTGTTACCAGATATTTTAGGGAAATCCCTGCCAACAACATTTGAAAAATTAGGCCGATTTACTTTAATTGGAAAAACGTATATCAATCAAGAATTAATCGATGCTCAAGTTACTATAGATACTGAAATAGGATCAACTATTGCAGATATAGCGTTGACCAATATTCAAAAAATTGACGATGCTTCTTATATAGGTAATGTTGAAGTGATAAACTTTGATATGGGGAAAATGGTGAATGATTCTTTAGTAGGGCTGGTTTCTCTAAATACGTTTGTAGATGGAAAGGGGTTTGCTTTTATAAATATGGATGCTTCGGTAAAGGGTGAAATTTCTAAATTTGAATATAATAATTATGCTTACAGCAATATTTCCCTAAATGGCCTTTTGAAAAACAAACTCTTTAGTGGCGAGGTAGAAGTAAACGATGAAAATATAAAACTTAATTTTAATGGTTTAGCTGATTTGTCTTCCGAAATTTATAAGTTCGATTTCAAGACCACCGTCGATTATTGTGACCTATATAAGATGAATATTTTTAAAAGAGACACTATTTCAAGTCTAAAAGGAATTATAGAAATAAATTTAACTGGAAATACACTTGATAACTTAGTAGGATCAATAAATTTTAAAAATTCTCTTTACACCAATCAGAAGGATAATTACTTTTTTAAAGATTTTTCAGTGAGCTCATCTTTTAAAGATAATTTAAGAACAATTACCATTGACTCACCTGAAATTATTGAAGGTGAACTTAAAGGTCAATTTAAGTTTAATGAATTGGGTAAATTAATGCAAAATTCTTTAGGTAGTAATTATTCAAATTATGAGCCATATGAGGTAGCGCCAAATCAAAATTTAAATTTCAGATTAGAGATTTACAATAAAATTGTTGAAGTGTTTTACCCAGAGGTAATCTTATCTGCAAATTCAATTATTTCGGGAAATGTAGATTCAGATAAAAACTTCTTTAAATTAAACATTAAATCACCACAAATTATAGCTTATAATAGTATTATTAATGCTTTAAATTTACAAATAGACAACAAAAATCCACTTTTTAATACGCAATTAACCATTGATAAGTTGAAATCGAATATGTATAATATTTCCGATTTACATCTGGTAAATAAAACCTTGAATGATACCCTTTATTTAGGAGCTGAATTTAAGGGAGGCATAGATGACACCGAACAATATAGTTTGTCATTGTATCACACTTTTAACAAAGATAATAAATCTGTTTTTGGAATACAAAAATCAAATTTCACTTTTAAAGAGAACCAATGGTTTATCAATCCTGAAAATAATTCAGACAATAAAGTTGTATATGACAATACTACAAAAACCTATACTTTTGATTCATTTGTAATGACTTCAAAAAATCAAAGAATAGATTTTGAAGGTGTTATTACGGATACCAAATCAAAGGATATTCGTCTGAATTTTAAAGACGTAAACATAGGGAGTATTACTCCGGCTATTGATAGTTTAGAATTAGATGGTTTAATAAATGGATCGTTTCATTATGCCCAATTAAACGATCAAATAGATCCAAGTGCAAACCTTTCAATTTCTAATTTTAAAATTAATGATTCGAGTCAAGGAGATTTAAAAATAAATGTAGAAGGTAAAAACTCTGTGAGGCAATTTGATGTTGACGTTTCATTAAAGTTAGAAAATAATACAAGTTTTTCGGCTATTGGAGATGTTGATTTAACAAAACAAAAGCCAACATTAGATATACAACTAGATTTTGAGGAATTTAAGTTAGATGCTTTTAGTCCGCTAGGAGAAGATGTTTTTGATAAAATTAGGGGTTTTGCCTATGGAAGTGTTCATTTTTCAGGTTTGTTAAGTAATCCAACTATGGAAGGTGAATTGTTTTTGGATGAGGCAGGTTTGTATTTTCCTTATTTAAATGTAGACTATGATTTTGTAGGAACAAGTGTTGTTACATTAAAAGATCAAATGTTTAATTTTGAAGATGTAACGCTTAGAGATAAAAAGCACAAATCAATTGCAACATTAAAAGGAACTTTGAGTCATAGTGAATTTAAAAAATGGCTGCTGAACTTGCGAATAAATACAAAGAATCTGTTGGTTTTAGATACCAAAGAAGAAGAAAATTCAATATATTTTGGAACTGCTTTTTTTGAAGGTGAGGCTTCAATCATTGGGCCCACAGATAAATTATTGATTGATATTACTGGTAAAACTAAAAAGGATACGCATTTTGTATTGCCAATTAGCTATGTGAAAACAGCTGAAACATCGCAGTTAATAAGGTTTGTGAATTTGGAAGAGCGCGTTGAAAACGAAATATTAAGAAGGGCTTTTATTTCTGAAAAATTAAAGGGATTATCAATAAATTTTAATTTGGAAGTAACAAAAGAGGCTCTTTTTGAGATGGTAATAGATAAAATTTCGGGAAGTAATTTAAAAGGTACTGGTACTGGGAATTTAGTTATTGAATTGGATACCAAGGATAAGTTTAATATGTATGGTGATTTTGTTGTGGACAATGGGGTATATGATTTTAAATATGGAGGCATAATTAGTAAACCATTTAAAGTTAAAAAAGGTGGAACTATTTCGTGGAATGGGGACCCGCTTACGGCCGAAATAAATATTGAAGCAATAAATAGAGTATCGGCCAATCCCAAGGTGTTATTAGAAAATATTTCATCAACTAGAAAAATACCAGTTGATTTAATCACACGATTTTCAGGTGATTTGTTTAATTCAGATATTGAATTTGATATTGAAATACCCAATTCAAGTTCAACGGTGGCGTCGGAGTTAGAATTTAAATTAAGTAGTAACAAAAACACACAATTTATTTCACTATTGGTTACAGGGAGTTTTTACAATGAAATAGATGCAACTATTGATGG
>JADWMI010000024.1:3691-10740 GCA_015767395.1 Bacteroidota bacterium
AAATATCAAATTGATTTTGATAGTGCCGGGGAGTTGTTAGAAATGTTATCTTTGAAAAAGAAAAAAGTAACAGATTCAATTAGTGGTGAAAAAGATAAAGACACTATTTTGAATCAAAAATTAATAAATTTTAAAAATAAAAAAAACATATAAAATGAGTAAACCAACCTTGGTAATTTTAGCAGCAGGAGTAGGAAGTCGTTATGGCGGATTAAAACAATTGGATACATTTTCAAAACAAGGAGATACCATATTAGATTTTTCGATTTATGACGCAATTCAAGCTGGTTTTGGAAAAGTAGTCTTCATTATTAGAAAGAGTATAGAGGAAGATTTTAAAGCTTTTTTTAATCCAAAATTAGAAGGTAAAATTGAAGTGGATTATGTTTTTCAGGAAATAGATAGTATTCCTGAAAGATTTAGAGATAACGATCGTCAAAAACCTTGGGGAACTGGTCATGCCTTGTTAATGGCTAAAGAGGCTGTTTCTGAAAATTTTGCAGTAATTAATGCTGATGACTTTTATGGAAGAGCGGCTTTTGAAGGTACAGCTGAAGCACTTAGAAATACCGATAAAAATTCAACCAAATTTAATATGATGGGATATGTATTAAAAAACACTATTTCTGATTATGGTTTTGTTTCAAGAGGAGAATGTACAGTTGATCAAAAGGGGTTTTTATCAGGAATAGTTGAGCGAACGCATATTGAAAAAGTAAATGGAGAATTAATTTTTAAAGATGAAAAAGGGGAATTAAAACCAATTTCTGAAGAAACGATTGTCGCTATGAACTTTTTTGGATTTACGCCAAAATATTTTGATATTTCTGAATCAATGTTTGAAGCATTTTTAGAAAAAAATTACAAAGAACCAAAAGCTGAATTTTTTATTCCTTTAGTTGTAAATGATGTTATTGTAAACAATACTGCCACTATGGAAGTTTTAAAATCTGATGCTCGTTGGTTTGGTGTTACCTATAAAGAAGACAAGCCATATGTAACAGCTGAGATTCAAAAATTAAAGGATACAGGGGTTTACCCAAAAGACTTGTGGTCATAAATAGGAGAAATAGAACTGCTATATTAAAAAAAAATATTGAATATTTTAGCTATTAACTATGGGGAAAAAAATCAAAAAAATAGGGTTATTAACTTCTGGTGGTGATGCGCCAGGAATGAATGCCGCAATTAGAGCGGTAGTTAGAGCCTGTTCTTATTATAACATTGAATGTGTTGGAATATATAGAGGATATCAAGGATTAATTGAAGGTGATTTTGAATTGTTTACCAGGCGTAAGGTGAGTAATATTATCAATCGAGGAGGAACCATATTAAAATCAGCCAGATCATCGGAATTTAGGACTAAAGAAGGAAGAAAAAAAGCGTATGATCATTTAAAAAAAGCAAATATTGATGCGTTGGTGTTAATAGGTGGTGATGGAACATTTACTGGAGGAATGGTTTTTAACAAAGAGTACAAATTTCCTTGTATCGGAATTCCAGGTACGATTGATAATGATATTTTTGGTACGAACTATACAATTGGTTACGATACTGCTTTAAATACGGTGGTTGAAGTAATTGATAAAATTAGAGACACGGCGAGTTCTCATAACCGATTATTTTTTGTTGAGGTAATGGGGCGTGATGCCGGTTTTATTGCATTAAATGCCGGTGTGGGTGCAGGTGCTGAAGAAATTTTAATTCCTGAAGAAAATTTAGGTTTGGAAAGATTGTTAGAATCGTTAAAACGAAGTAAGAGATCAGGGAAATCATCTAGTATTGTTGTGGTTTCTGAAGGAGATAAGATTGGGAAAAATGTGTTTGAATTGGCAGATTATGTTGAAGAAAATTTACCACAATACGAAGTACGTGTTTCAGTACTAGGTCACATGCAGCGAGGCGGTTCGCCAAGTTGTTTTGACAGGGTTTTGGCAAGTAGATTAGGCGTAAAAGCTGTTGAGTTATTATTAGATGGTCAAACAAATTTAATGGTTGGAATTATTAATAATAAAATTGAGGCTACCGAATTAGAAAAAGCAATAAAAGAGCATCATAAAATTAACATGGAGTTGTTGCGTGTTAGTGATATTATGTCAATTTAAATTTGATGATTAAAGTTGGGATAAATGGTTTTGGAAGAATAGGTCGTCTTGCTTTCAGGTCAATAATAGATAGAGAAAATATTGAAGTTGTTGCGATAAACGATTTGTTAACCATTGAACATTTGGCATATTTACTAAAATATGATTCGGTTCACGGAAAATTTAAAGGCACTGTTGAAGTTAAAAACAATGTTTTAATTGTAAATGGAAAATCCATTCGTATTTCTTCCAATCAAAATCCAGAAAATATACAATGGGATTTAGTTGATGTAGATTTTGTAATAGAATCTTCAGGTAATTTTACTGAGAGGAAAAAGGCAGCTTTGCATTTAAAAGGAGGTGCAAAAAAAGTAGTGATTTCAGCTCCTTCAAACGATGCTCCTATGTTTGTAATGGGTGTAAACCATCAAAAATTAACTAAAAATGAGTTGGTGTTTTCGAATGCCTCTTGTACAACAAATTGTTTGGCGCCCATAGTAAAAGTATTGCATGAGAATTTCGGAATTGTTGAGGGGCTTGTGACTACGGTACACTCAACAACTTCAAGTCAAAATACCGTTGATGGCATTTCTGATAAATGGAGAAGAGGTAGAGCTGCATTAAATAATATGATTCCAACTTCAACAAGTGCTTCAGAGGCTTTAACTGAAATTATTCCTGAGATGAAAGGAAAACTGCTAGCAATGGCGGTACGTGTGCCAGTTGCTGATGTCTCATTGGTAGATTTAACTGTGAGATTGGAAAGCTCAACCACATATTCAAAAATAACAGCGGCTATGAAAAGTGCTTCTGAAAATGAGTTAAAAGGTATATTGGGTTATACCGAAGAAGAAGTAGTTTCTCAAGATTTTGTTTCAGAGCCAAGAACTTCTGTGTTTGATGTTGGTGCGGGTTTAGCGCTCAATGATAAATTTTACAAATTAATTTCTTGGTACGATAATGAGTTTGGATACGCGACTAAAATTGTGGACTTAATTGAATATTCAAGTTCACTTTAACAATAAAATAAAAAGTAAGAACAATATTATATTTTTAAATTATGGAGATTGCAATAATAGCCCACGATGGGAAAAAGACCGAAATGGTACAGTTTTTAATGGATTTTAGAGCCATTATTATAGCAAAAAATATTCATTTAGTAGCGACAGGAACGACTGGAAAGCATGTTGAAAAAGCAGGTTTGAAAGTTGATAAATTTTTATCGGGGCCATATGGTGGTGATGCGCAAATTGCTGCGCGTGTTGTAGAAGGAAAAACCAATATGGTATTCTTTTTTAGAGATCCGTTAGGAATGCACCCACATGAGCCAGATATTGCGATGTTAATGCGTCTTTGTGATGTTCACGATGTGCCATTAGCAACAAACCCGGCTACTGCCGAGTTGTTGATTAAAGGCGTTTAAGTTACTGTTTTATAGCAATCATAGAAATTTCAACGTTTACAAACTTTGGTAAGTTTGAAACTTCAACCGTTTCACGTGCTGGAGCAGTTTCAGCATTGAAATAATTGCCATAAACAGCATTTATTTTTGCAAAGTCATTCATGTTTGAAATAAAAATGGATGATTTCACCACGTTTTCGAAAGTCATACCGGCTCCCGTTAAAACCGCTTTCATATTTTCCATGACTTGCTTTGTCTCAACTTCAATAGAGCTATCAACCAATGCTCCTGTAGTTGGGTCGAGCGCTATTTGACCAGAAGTATATAATGTGTTTCCAGATAAAACAGCCTGATTGTATGGCCCAATCGGTGCTGGTGCCTTACTTGTGTTAATTATTTTTTTCATTGTTTATATAATTTTAGGTTATCAAACCAATTTGAAAAAAGGTCTGATGAATTTACAAATAATTAATTAAGCTTTTACTTAAATTTTTGATGATAAATGTTGTCTTAAAAAAATTAGAATAAGCGCTGATCAGGAAGTTGACGTTGATCGTATTTTAAATCACTAAACATAGAGGATTTGATACCAATAAAAAAGTAATAGGTTTGTCTATCTCCAAATGGTATCCAATTGAAATTCATTTTCCAGCTGTCTAAATCTCTTGAAAACCGTAATTGTGTATAAGTAAAGCCTTGCCCCTTAAAATCGTAACCTGAAGAAATACCAACATCCCATTTCGGCGTTAACTCAACATCGCCAGAAAACATAATTGAGTTTGATGAAATATCACTCTGTCTATTGCTATTGTTGTAATTCAATGAATACGCTAATTTTAAAGTCCACGGGAATTTTGCACTATATAGTTTTTCGGAATGATTACCTCGTTCATCATCATTCATATCGCTACTAATAGATAAGTTTTCTCCAAAAATACCATCAGAATTATTATCAATTTGATTCTGCTGTTGCTTGTTATCTTTTTTCTCGTTTTTTTTACTTGAAATAGAATAGTTAGCAGTAAACCCAGCTCTTGTTAGTCTAAATAAACTTCCGCCATTTTTAATGTTAGGCGTATTAATTCTTTGTCCATCTAAACTTAGTGCATAAGGGTCTAAAGTAGCATTTAAATTTACTTGCATTTTTTTATTGAAAATTGCTGTTCCAGCATTCATGGATACAGGGCTCCATTTTAAAGAATCTGATGCAATATTGTAGGAAGTGCTGAAATTTAAGTTGTTTAGAAGTGTTATAATCCTATCTTTAGAAGGATCATCAATTTCCAAAGTGTCTTTTGAAGATGCCTTGGCTTCTAATGTGTTGTTTACAGACATGCTTAATCCGTTTGACAAACCTCTACCTGGATTTCCATAAATTCCATTTGCAAAAGGAGAATATTCTATAATGTCCTCAGGGTCTGCGCTTTGTTGAACTTCCTCATAATAAGTCCCGAAATCAGGACGGTAATTATAAGATACAGAAGGGGTCATAACATGTCTAATGGCCTTTATGCTTCCTTTTTTAAAGTTTAGCATACCGTATACTTTTGTAGAAAGGGAAGCGCCAGTTGAAAATTCTCTAAAAGGATTAAATCCTTTTATGGTATCGCTAACAATGATGTCTTCCTCTTCATCATATGTTTTTTCAATTTTGTCGAAATTCCAAACCTCCTTATAACTTATGTTTGGAGATAAAGTAAAGTATTTAAACATTTTCATGTTCGTGTTTAATGAAGCATTGTGTTGTACACCAGATTTTGCATTTTCAAACATTTCTGGTTTAAAGAAAAACTCATCAGTAGTTTCAAATCGCACATCAGCTTTTAAAGCATAAGTGAAACCTGTTTTTTGTAATGCATTCTTTTTAGAACCCGACTTTGATGCAAATGGATAAATACGATCCATGTTCAATACAAAAGAAGGCAATGACATGGAGATTTTTTCAGTGTTGGTGTTCTGTGAATGAGTGGCTGAGGCTGAAAAATTAAATGGTGTTCCTACTAATTTTTTGTAGTAAGAGACCGATGAGCTTAAGGTGTTATTCAAAAATGAATTGTTGTTATATTCGTTCAAAGATTCTCTATAATAGGTACTACTACCCATATTTACCGAAGCAGAAAAACGTGCATTTGGACTCGATTTTGAATCTTGACTATGACTCCATCTAATGTTGTAATTGCTCGCTTTTGAATAATCATCAAAACCCCTTTCTCCATTTATCAAGTTTTCATATCTAAAACTAAAGTTTCCACTAAACTTATAGCGAAGCGAGTAACTCGATTCAGTTCTTATTCCCCAGCTTCCATTGGTATATAAATCGGCCAAAACGGCCAAATCTACATAATCACTTAACGCAAAATAATAACCTCCATTTTGCAAGAAAAATCCTTGTTGGTTATTTTCACCCCAAGTAGGCATTAAAAATCCAGAAGTACTTCCCTTTGTTAATGGTATATAAGCAAATGGTAAAAACAAGGGTGTTGGTATATCTTGAATAACTAAATTACTGAAACCTGCTACAATTTTTTTATCTGGGACAATTTTTGCGTTTTTTGTTTTAATATAATAATCTGGCTTTTCTTTTTCAGAGGTGGTAAAAATAATGTCGCGAACGTAAATAGTTGAATCGTTTTCTTTTTTCGTTACCGCACCTCTAATAAGAACTCCTTCTTGTTCTGTTTTTAAACCCCAAATTTTTGCTTTTTCAGTTTTGAAATTTAAACGGATAGAGTCTTGGGTTGTAGCATCTGCACCTTCAGTAAAAACAGGAAGTTCAGAATAAACCCCAACACTGTCTTTGATTCCTTTTGCTGTTACAATATTGGTGTTATTATCAATTTCTATATAGCCAGCAACTAAATCGGTTTGTTTATAATGCACATGTGCATTTTTATATAAAATAATTTTATTGTTTTTAATATCTTGTTTTATCAAACTATCTGCAGTATGTTCAATAATACTTTCAAGTAATTCTTTAGGTTTAACAATGCTATCGGTTGGTTTAATTAACAAAGAGTCTGTAGCAGTATTTTGCAGTGTATCTTTTATTGAAGGTTGAATAGTATCAATAGATTTTGCTTGAATAACTTTGGTAGAAGTTCTATTAATTTCTTGAGAATACAACGATTTGTTGATACAGCAAAAAGCAAGTATCAGATATAAAAGGGTGGCAATGTTTTTAGTATGTGTTTTAATAATGATATTTTTATAAAAATAGCTTTAATATGAGGTTGAAATGGTAAGTTTTTTTTACATTAGCTTACAATAAATCAACTACAATATTGGTGCTTGTAATCATATGGTTCAATATTTGTACAACAAAATTACAGTTGCCAAAATTAATTAAAATAATTGATGAACTCACTACACTTTTCTAAAATTAAAATTACAATAAAATATCGTTTTATTGTCATATTAATCATTTCATTTCTGTTTAATAATGAAGGGTTAATTGCTCAGAATAAATACTTTACTGTGGTGTTAGATGCTGGGCACGGAGGGAAAGATCCGGGAAAAGTTGGAAAGCACAATATGAAAGAAAAAGATATTGCCTTAAAAATTGT
>JADWMI010000024.1:10840-16528 GCA_015767395.1 Bacteroidota bacterium
AATTATAAAGGTTTTGATCCAAGTTCGCCTCAATCAGTCATCGGATTGACTTTAATGCAGGAGGAATATTTAGATCAAAGTATTCAACTAGCGAGTATTTTACAAAAGGAAATTACGGCAAAGTTAAAGCGGCTTGATAGAGGTGTTAAACAAGCTGGTTTTGTAGTTTTACACCAAACATATATGCCAAGTGTGCTAATTGAAACAGGTTTTATAACCAACACTTCTGAAGGTGTGCTGTTAAATTCATTATCAGGACAACAAAAATTTGCAAAATCTATTTATAATGGAATTTTGAGTTATCACAAGCAATTAGAATTGAATACCGTAACCAATGATGTCAAGATTGCTGAAAATTCACAAGTAAAATCAACGGATAAAAATTCTTCAAATAATACTTTTGAAAATGTAGAATTTAAAGTTCAAATTGCCGCAGGGGCAAATAAACTGGCAACAAAGTCATACAATTTTAAAGGGTTGAATAATGTTGAACGTATTAAAGTTGGAAAGCTCTATAAATATTATGTTGGTAAAACGCCTAATTTAAATGAGGCAGAACAATTACTAAAACTGGCAAAATCTAAAGGGTATCCATCTGCATTCATTGTTGCTTTTGAAAATGGAAAGAAAGTGCTGTTAGAGCAGCTTTTAAAAAAATCATAGTTGGTTTGTTTACTACTCCCAAAAATAAGTAGTAATTTCGCTTTTATAAATTTTGCATTTTGAAAATTACAAGAGAACTAAAAACAGGAATTGTTACCATAACCGTTATCTCATTATTTATTTGGGGGTATAATTTCATGAAAGGCTTAAATCTATTCAATGGCCCTTTAAAAACATATTATACAGAATATAACAATGTTCAAGGGTTAAATACAGCAAGTACAGTTACCATAAACGGAGTAGATGTAGGTAAGGTTGTTAATATCAATTTTAATAAAGATCCAAATAAAAGAGGTCAGTTAATTGTTGAATTTAGTGTTGAGAACGATTTTGAATTCTCCAAAAATAGCATTGCTAAAATTTACAGTGCAAGTTTAATGGGTGGGAAATCTTTGGCTATAATTCCATCTTATGAAGGTGAAACAGCACTTCCAGGAGATGTATTAATGGGTGAAATTGAATCGGATATATTTTCTTCTGTAGCGGATAAATTAAATCCACTTCAAGCAAAAGTTGAAAATGTAATTGTTAGTGCAGACTCATTAATGTCTGGGTTAAATGATGTTTTAAATGAAAAGAGTAAGGAGCAGATAAAGCAAAGTCTTACTAGTTTAAATACGACACTCTTAAATTTACAAAAAGTTTCAGGATCATTAGATGAGATTGTTCAAAAGAATGAAGAGAAATTAAGTAACACTTTATCTAATGCTGAATTAATGACTGGTAATTTAGCGAAACTATCTGATACTTTGGTAAATGCAAATTTAGGTGAGATGGTTAAAAGCATGGACGCTACCCTAACTAGCGTAAATGCTATTTTGTCAAATTTGGAATCTGGTCAGGGCACCATGGGGAAATTGTTGACTGATGAAGAAATGTATGTCAACCTTACAAACGCTTCTAAAGAGTTAGAAGAATTACTTCGAGAAATGAAACTACATCCAAAACGTTTTGTTCATGTTTCTGTCTTTGGAAAAAAAGATAAAGGATATGTGCCTGAAACTGAAATAGAAACTGAACAAAAGAAATAGTTTTATGAGTTGGATTTCAATAATTTCATATGAAAATGCAACTGGAAAATTAAAAAAATTGTACAATCGAGTTAAAGGTCCAAAAAACAATATAGATAATATTATGTTGGTTCATGGGCTACGCCCACATACTTTAGTTGGGCATATGGCGCTGTATAAAAATGTACTTCATAATAGTGAAAACACAACTCCTAAATGGTTTTTAGAAATAATAGGAGTGTATGTAAGTATCCTTAACAATTGTGATTATTGTGTAAAACATCATTTATTAGGTTTAAAGAGGCTATTAAATGATTCAGAAAAATTTAATAAAATTCAACAAAATTTACAATCTCAGTCATTTTATAAAATATTTGACAGTAAATATGAGAAAGCACTTAATTATGCTAAATTGCTTACCTTAAAACCAAATTCTGTGTCAAAAGTTGATATTGATGAATTGTTAAAGGAGGGTTTTTCAGAAGGAGAAGTGTTAGAAATTAATCAAGTAACTGCATATTTTAATTATGCAAATAGAACTGTTTTAGGATTGGGCGTTAATACGGAAGGTGATATTTTGGGCCTTTCTCCAAACAATAGTACAGATGAGAATAATTGGAATCATCAATAAAATGAGTGTATGAATTATATAGATAATTTACTATTTGGGGTACTACTTTTCATAGGTGTTGGTTTTTTTGTAAAAAACATTAAAAAACTGGGTCGGAATATTAAGCTTGGTAAAAAAATTAACAGAACAGATAATGCCGATGAACGTTTAAAAAACATGTTGATGGTTGCTATGGGGCAGTCAAAAATGGTAAAACGTCCAATTGCTGGCTTGCTTCATATAGTGGTGTATGTTGGCTTTATAATAATCAATATTGAAGTTATAGAAATTGTTATTGATGGGCTTTTTGGTACACATCGCGTTTTGTCTTTTTTAGGGAATTGGTATAAAATTTTAATTGGTTCATTTGAAATTTTGGCCTTCTTGGTATTGATTTCAGTATCGCTATTTTGGATTAGAAGAATGGTGTTGAAAATTCCTCGATTTTGGAATAAAGAAATGAAAGGTTTTCCAAAAAATGATGCCTTGTATATTTTATATTTTGAAATGGTTTTAATGTCGTTGTTTCTGCTAATGAATGCAACGGATGTTCCTTTTCAACAAACAAATGCTGGAAATCCAATCAGTCAGTTTTTAGTTCCTTTGTTTGAAAATTTTAGCGCAAGCACCTTATTTTTTATTGAGAGAACGGCTTGGTGGTTACATATTACAGGAATCTTAATTTTTCTAAATTATCTATACTATTCAAAGCACCTTCATATTTTATTAGCCTTCCCAAACACTTATTTTGCGAATTTGAATCCTACTGGGCAACTAAATAATTTAGAAGCTGTTACGAATGAAGTTAAATTAATGATGGATCCAACAGTAGATCCCTTTGCAGCAGCTCCAGAAGGTGCTGAAGAGGAAATTCCTGAAAAATTTGGTGCTAGCGATGTGACGGATTTAAATTGGGTGCAGTTGATGAATGCCTATACGTGTACGGAATGTGGCCGTTGTACTTCATCGTGTCCTGCAAACCAAACGGGTAAAGAATTATCTCCTAGAGCTATTATGATGAAAACCCGTGATAGGTTGGAAGAAGTTGGAGCAAATATTGATAAAAACGGAAAATTTGTTGATGACGAAAAACAACTATTAAACGATTATATAACACCCGAAGAATTGTGGGCTTGTACAAGTTGTAATGCCTGTGTTGAAGAATGTCCGGTAAATATAGATCCACTATCAATAATTATTGATATGCGTCGCTATTTGGTAATGGAACAATCTGCCGCTTCTCAAGAGTTAAATGCTATGATGACAAACATTGAAAATAATGGAGCGCCATGGCAGTACAATCAAATGGATAGATTGAACTGGAAAGACGAATAACTACTAATAATAAATAAGAGAACGAATAAAATTAGACAAAATGAAAAAAGAAGATGTAGAAAAGCTATTGCATGACAAGGTTGAAGCGGGATTGCATATTAGCCCTATTTTGCCTGAAGGAATTAAAAATTATTTAATTGATATTGATGGAACCATTACAGAAGATGTTCCTAATGAAGAGCCAGAAAGAATGGCAACATGTGAGCCTTTTCCAGATGCGTTGGCAACATTAAATAATTGGTTTGATGAAGGTCATATCATTTGTTTCTTTACTTCAAGAATTGAAGAACATAGAGAAGTTACAGAAATGTGGCTAAAAAAACATGGATTTAAATACCATAGTTTATTAATGGGAAAACCGCGTGGTGGAAATTACCATTGGGTTGATAATCATTTAGTAAAAGCGACAAGGTACCGTGGTAAATTCACAGACTTGGTTGAAAAGGAAGTAACTATTAAAGTGTTTGACGACGGTCAGCACGAATAAATATTAAAACAAATTAGCATGAATGTACCAACAATGGCAGAATTTATGGCGCAAGGAAAACAACCAGAAGTTTTATTTTGGGTAGGTTGCGCAGGTAGTTTTGATGATAGAGCAAAAAAAATCACCAAGGCATTTGTTAAAATTTTAAACAAGGCCAATGTGAGTTTTGCCGTATTAGGTACTGAAGAGAGTTGTACTGGTGACCCTGCAAAAAGAGCTGGTAACGAATTTTTATTTCAAATGCAGGCGATGACCAATATTGAGGTTTTAAACGCCTATGAGATTAAAAAAATTGTAACAGCTTGTCCGCATTGTTTCAATACACTTAAAAATGAGTACCCACAATTGGGTGGTAATTATGAAGTTGTACATCATACCGAATTGTTAAAGTCTTTGTTGGATGAAGGGAAAATAACGATTGAGGGTGGAAAATATAAAGGTCAACGAATTACATTTCACGATCCTTGTTATTTAGGAAGAGCTAATGATGTTTATGAGGCGCCAAGAGCATTAATTCAAAAGTTAGACGTTGAATTGGTTGAAATGAAACGCTGTAAAACCAACGGGTTATGTTGTGGTGCTGGTGGCGCACAAATGTTTAAAGAGCCTGAAAAAGGAACAAAAGATATTAATGTAGCGCGTACAGAAGATGCTATTGAAGTACAACCTAATATTATTGCAACTGGTTGCCCGTTTTGCAATACGATGATGACCGATGGCGTAAAAGCAACAAATAAAGAAAGTGAAATAGAAGTGCTAGATATTGCAGAACTCATTGCAAAAGCGGAAGATTTATAATACTAAATTTAGTTGTTTAAATGATTAAACATTACATTCAAGCTGCTCGTTTACGCACCTTACCACTTTCAGTTTCAGGTATTATTGTTGGTAGTTTTATCGCCGCTTCTCAAGGCCTTTTCAATGTTGTAATTTGCATATTGGCTTTATTAACCACTATCGGATTTCAAATAATATCAAATTTTGCAAACGATTATGGTGATGGCGTAAAAGGAACTGATAATAATGATAGAATTGGCCCTGAAAGGGCTATACAAAGCGGTGCTATTTCTCCAAATCAAATGCTCACTGCGATAAAAATTTCAGTAGTGATTACTTTTATCATTGCCGTTGCTTTAATTTATATTTCATTTGGGAAAGAAGATTTTATAAATAGTTTTATATTTTTCGTGTTAGGTATTTTGAGTATTGCCGCTGCCATTAAATACACTATGGGTAAAAAGGCATATGGATATAGTGGTTTTGGAGATGTTTTTGTATTTCTTTTCTTTGGAATTTTGAGTGTTTGTGGAAGCTATTATTTATATTCGAAACAAATAGATTATTCAATATTTTTACCCGCTTTTTCAATCGGACTTTTAAGTGTAGGGGTATTAAATTTGAATAATTTACGAGATAGATCTTCTGATTTAAAATCAGGAAAAAATACTTTGATTGTTAAAATAGGAGGTGAGTTTGGTAAATATTACCATTATTATTTATTGATTTCTTCATTTTTATTTGCTTTGTTATATACAATGATTCATTTTGAATCACCTTACCAGTTTTTATTTGGAATAGCATAT
>JADWMI010000460.1 GCA_015767395.1 Bacteroidota bacterium
CGTCGTCAAAAAGCAAATATGGCAAGTATGAATCCCGATTTATTTTGGGAAACCGTATTTGCAGGCTTTCATTATCAATATATGCACAATTGTATGCAGTTAAATACGGGTGTTATGTTAAACGATGTACCACAGTTTTCAAATATTTCAAGGTTGACAGGTTCTTCATCAACCGATTGGAGTTGGGGACCTTTGTTTGCCGATTTTGACAACGATGGAAATAAAGATTTATTTATTACAAATGGTATTAGAAGAGAAGTAAATAATAGAGATTTTTTTAATACCTACACTAAAAAAGATACTTCAGGTCTAACTGATTTGGAGAAAAGTTTAAAAATTCCTTCTGAAAAAGTGGACAATTTTATGTTTAAAAACAACGGGAATTTAAATTTTGAAAAAGTCAATAAACAATGGGGTATTGAACACAAAGGATTTTCAAATGGTGTTTCGTATGCCGATTTGGATAACGATGGAGATATAGAAATAATAACCAATAATGTTGATGAAGTTGCTTCTGTGTATGAAAATACAAGTTCAACGTTCAATAATTTTATAACAATTAATTTTGAAGGAAATACAAACAATAAATTTGGTTTGGGAAATAGAGTATATATAACAATAGGTGATCAAATACAACTTCAAGAATTAACCTTGTCTCGTGGTTTTCAATCTTCAGTAGCACCTCAATTGCATTTTGGTTTAAATAAGGCGAAAAAGATTGATGAATTAAAAGTTGTTTGGACGGATGGAACTGTTCAAATTTTGAATAACATTGATGTAAATCAACAATTGATATTAAAGCAAAATGATGCTGTTGTTTATTCAAAAATAATTGAAGAGCAACCAAAATTATTTGTGACTGATAAGAATAAGAATTTACCAAAACACAAACACATTGAAAATAGCAGCGATGATTTTTTAAAGCAGGTATTATTACCACATAAAATGTCAGCTTTCGGTCCAGCTTTGGCTGTTTCCGATGTAAATAATGACGGTTTAGATGATTTTTATGTTGGAGGTTCTTTTGATAATATTGGGAGCTTATATATTCAAACTGAAGATGGTTTTAAACTTCAAACAAATGAAGTTTTCAAAAAAGATAAATATAGTGAGGATGTTGGAGCCTTATTTTTTGATGCTGATGCAGATGGAGATACCGATTTATATATAGTAAGTGGAGGTTACGAGTTTGCTCCAAAATCAAATATGCTTCAAGATAGATTGTATATAAACAATGGAAAAGGGGCGTTTTCAAAGTCAGAGAACGGATTGCCTGAAATGCTTACAAGTGGATCAAAAGTTTACAATATCGATTTCAATAAAGATGGAAAACAAGATTTATTAGTATTAGGTCGTCAGGTTTCTGGAAAATATCCAACACCTGCCAATACCTATTTGTTAGAAAATAAAAGTACTGTGAATAAAATTGTTTTTGAAAATGTGACCGATCAATTGGCCAAAGAATTTATAAGCTTAGGAATGGCTACAAGTGCTGTTATTACTGATATTGACAATGATAGTTGGCAAGATATTATTGTAGTTGGAGAATGGATGCCAATTAAAGTTTTCAAAAACAATAAAGGCCAATTTAAAGATATATCTGAAGAAAAAGGTTTAACAATAGACACTGCTGGTTGGTGGTGGAGTATTCAACAGGGAGATTTTGATAACGATGGTGATGTAGATTATGTAGTTGGTAACAACGGTTTAAATTATAAGTACCAAGCCAATGAAAATGAAACCTTCGATATTTATGTGAATGATTTTGACAACAATAAACAGTCCGATATTGTATTGAGCTATTATAGTGAAGGTGAAAAATATCCAGTTCGTGGACGCTCATGTTCATCACAACAAATACCAACCATTAAACAAAAGTTTAAAAATTATGAAACCTTTTCTGAAGCAACATTGGTGGATGTTTATTCTGAAGAAAAATTAAAAAATTCATTGCATTATCAGGTGAAATCTTTTGCAAGTATCTATTTAGAAAACAAAGGTGAAAAATTCGTAATTCATCAATTACCTATTGAAGCACAATTGTCAAGTATCAATCAAATTTTGGTGGATGATTTTAATGGCGATGAAAATTTAGATATCGTTATTGCAGGAAATTTATATGTGTCAGAAATTGAAACACCAAGAAATGATGCTGGATTTGGTTATTATTTCGAAGGCAATGGAGATGGAACATTCAAACCAGTTCCTCCAACTAAAAGTGGATTTTTTACTTCGGGAGATGTAAAAGATTTAGCACGAATAACTATTCAAAATCAACAGTACATTATTTCAGTAAAAAACAATGACTATTTACAATTTATAAAATATCAAAAACCATAAAATGTTCATGAGAAATAAAAAAGCAATTCATACACTGTTTATAATATTCTGTTTAGGATATTCATTTAATGGGTTTTCACAAGACAAAAATAT
>JADWMI010000025.1 GCA_015767395.1 Bacteroidota bacterium
ACCTGACCAGTAAAGTCAATTTCAATGGCTGAATTAATAGCCGTTACTTTTGGATTTTGACGAATTACAGCTGTATCATTTACATAAGCAATGTCTAGCATTTCAATTTCAGGATTGTCATCCATAAAATCGTAAAGTCTACGTGTTCCCATAGCAAATCCAGAAATTATTTTATTAGGATTCACTTTTTTCTTAGCACCATTTACAATTCCTTTTTCAACCAAGTCAACAATTCCTTCAGAGAACATTTCAGTGTGAACACCTAAATCTTTATGGTTTGTTAAATAAGTTAAAACTGCATTTGGAATACCTCCAATACCCATTTGAAGTGTAGCTCCATCATCAATAATTCCAGCAATGTTTTTACCAATTGCTTTTTCTTGTTCAGAAGGAGCAACAAATTTCATTTCATGAATTTCTTCATCAACCAAAACACAAGCATCAAAATTGTTTAAATGAACCAATGCATCTCCAAAAGTACGAGGCATTTGAGGGTTTATTTGAGCAATTACAGTTTTTCCTTGTTCAATTCCTGCAATCACAATATCAACAGAAACACCTAAAGAACAAAAACCGTGTTTGTCTGGAGGTGAAACGTTTACTAAAACAACATCTAAGTTCATGTATCCTTGGCGAAATAAACTTGGAATATCGCTTAAGAAGATAGGAATATAATCAACAGTATCACCTACCATTTTTCTTACATTTCCTCCAATAAAGAAAGCACTTGTATGGAAGCTATCTCTTAATTCTGGAGCTGTATAGCCACATTCGCCCTCAGTATGTAAATGACAAATTTCAACGCCTTTTAGTTCTGGGCCTCGAGCGACCATTGCTCTAATTAATGTTTGTGGTGTTGCAGAACCACCTTGTATTAATACTCTGTCTCCTGACTTAATTAGTTTAACAGCATCATCGGCTGTCATAATGTTAGGTATTTTCATCTTCTTTTTAATTTATTCAATACTATTATTTCAATTTATCCTAAAAAACTTAATATGATACCCGCAGCAATTGCCGACCCAATAACACCTGAAACATTTGGTGCCATTGCGTGCATTAATAAATAATTACTTGGGTCTGATTTTAAACCTTCAGTGTGTACGACTCTGGCACTATCTGGCACTGCTGAAACACCGGCAGCCCCAATTAGTGGATTTATTCTATTATCACCTTTTAAGAACAAGTTCATGAACTTGGCAAAAAGTAATCCTCCACAAGTTGCAATTACAAATGAGATGGCTCCCAATCCGAAGATTAGCATAGAATCTTTCGTAATAAAAATATCAGCTTGTGTTGAAGCTCCTACTGTAACTCCTAATAAAATAGTTACAATGTCAATTAATTTTGTTCTAGCCGTATCAGCCAATCTTTCCGTTCTTCCCGATTCTTTTAATAAGTTTCCGAAGAATAACATTCCTAATAATGGTAATGCGCTAGGAGAGATAAATGTTGTTAAAATTAAAGCGACTACAGGGAAAATCATTTTTTCCTTTTGAGAAACCGCTCTTGGTGGTTTCATTTTAATTTTCCGATCCTCTTTATTAATTAACAACCGCATCAATGGTGGTTGAATTACCGGTACCAATGCCATATATGAATATGCAGCTATGGCAATAGGTCCAATTAAGTTTTTTACAGTTGTTCCATCTGCTAAAATATTAACACCATTGGCTAATTTTGATGACAAGAATATCGCCGTTGGGCCATCGGCACCACCAATAATTCCAATAGCACCTGCTTCAGGTAGATTGAAACCTAAATATAAGGCTCCCATAAATGTTGCAAACACACCGATTTGTGCAGCAGCTCCTAATAACATTAACTTCGGATTTGCAATTAACGACGAGAAATCTGTCATTGCGCCAATTCCTAAGAAAATTAATGGCGGATAAATACCTTTTACGACTCCAAAATATAGGTAGTTTAATACAGATCCTGTTTCATAGATTCCTGTTTGGTTACCTGCTACAAAAGGAATGTTTCCAATAATAACACCGGCTCCAATAGGGATTAATAGTAATGGTTCGTAGTCGAATTTAATACCAAGGTATATAAAAATAATCCCGATAAAAATCATAAGTAAATTACCAGACGTGGCATTTGCAAAACCTGTGTAATTGTAAAATTGTTTGATGCCTTCAAAAGCGCCATCAAATGAGCTTGCTTGCTCAACTTGGTCGGCCTGTGCAACCGAAATAGGAGAGGTTGTTTTATCAGATTCTGCATTTAACCCAAGTGCAGGTCTGATAAAAATAAGTAACGAAAGAACGCTAAATATTAATAATACTTTCTTCATTTTTTTCTTTTTTATTTGTCTTCAAATTGAAAACTGAAAAATTCTTATCCTAATTCAATCATTACTTCGTCTTGTAATACTTGTTGTCCAACACTAATTTTCATAGCTGTAATTGTTCCAGCTTTTTCACAAACAATATTGTTTTCCATTTTCATAGCTTCTAAAACCAACATTCTGTCACCAACTTTTAAAACATCACCAATTTTTACATCGATAGACATTACGACTCCTGGAATAGGCGCAACAATTTTTGTTTTTGATGATTTTGGATTCACCTTTAAAGGTTCAGCAGGTCTTTTTGATGCTGCACGTACCAATGTAGGAGTCTTCGTTTTTTTAATTTCCTGTTTCATTACTACGGCATAGGAAGTACCGTTTACTTCAAGGTTAATAATATTATCTTCGTGGGACTTTATATTAACGGAATAGCCGTTTTCGTTTATTTTGAATTTATAATTTTTCATATCTTATAATCTATTTTGAGTTCCATAGATTTTAGAACTCCAAGGTGAATATGGCTTTTTTACTTGTTTAATTGTTAAAATTGCACTTTCGTGATCATGTTGTTGATCTAAATACATGTGTACTGCTGCGCCAATAGCTGCGGCAATTTCACCAGTAAAAGCTTTATCAGCTTCAACCTTAAATTCTGATATCTTTTTATCCTTTCTTTTTGTAATGATTTTATATATATAAAGCATTACTGGTAGTCCGAATTTAAAAAACAATGAAAGTGTTAAAAGCGAGCAAAAAACGATTAACAATCCGGAAATCAAGATAACGTATCCTTCGCTAATTTGATCTGTAATTAGTGGAATAAAACTCATTATAGTGGAATGTTTGAATGTTTCTTAGGTGGATTCACTTCTTTCTTATTTTGAAGTAATTGTAACGCTCTAATAATTCTAAAACGTGTGTTTCTAGGTTCAATTACATCATCAATAAATCCGTATTTTGCAGCCTCATATGGGTTTGCAAATTTCTGAGTGTACTCTTCTTCTTTTTTGTCGATGTATTCTTGTTTTTCTTCAGCATCTTCAATTTTTCGAATATTAGAACCTTCTAAAACTTCAACAGCTCCTTTAGCCCCCATTACAGCAATTTCTGCTGTTGGCCAAGCGTAGTTTACATCACCACGCAATTGTTTACAACTCATTACATCATGCGCTCCTCCGTAAGATTTACGAAGTGTAATGGTTACTTTTGGTACGGTTGCTTCACCATAAGCAAATAACAATTTAGCACCATGTAATATAATTCCTCCATATTCTTGTCCAGTTCCTGGTAAGAACCCTGGCACATCAACCAAGGTTACAATTGGAATGTTGAAGGCATCACAAAAACGAACAAAACGAGCCGCTTTTCTTGAAGCTTCAATATCTAAAACACCTGCATAATATTTAGGTTGATTGGCAACAATTCCAACTGGATGACCATTAAATCTTGCAAAACCAACACAAATATTTCTTGCGTAGTTTCTGTGTACTTCAGTAAATTCGCCATTGTCAGTTAAAATTGAAATAACATCAACAATATCATAAGGTTGATTGGCATTTTCTGGAATAATATCATTCAAAGCATCTTCCAATCTATCAATAGGGTCGTTACAAGTAATAACCGGTGCTTCTTCTAAATTGTTTGAAGGTAAATAACTTAGTAGTTTACGAACCAATAATAAGTTTTCCTCATCGCTTTCAGCTAAGAAATGCGATACACCTGATCTTGTAGAGTGAATCTTTGCACCACCTAATTCTTCAGTAGTTACAACCTCTCCAGTTACTGTTTGTACAACTTTAGGACCTGTTACAAACATATAGCTTGTTTTATCGGTCATAATTGTAAAGTCAGTTAATGCAGGAGAGTAAACTGCTCCACCAGCACAAGGACCTAAAATGGAAGAAATTTGAGGAATAACACCTGATGCCATAATATTTCTTTGGAAGATCTCCGCATAACCAGCTAAAGATCTAACGCCTTCCTGGATACGAGCGCCACCACTATCATTTAATCCGATAACTGGAACGCCAATTTTCATTGCCATATCCATTACCTTACATATTTTTAAAGCATATGTCTCAGATAAAGAACCTCCAAATACAGTGAAATCTTGTGCGAATATGTAAACAATTCTACCATCAATTGTTCCGTGCCCGGTTACAACTCCGTCAGAAAGATAAATTTGTTTATCCAGTCCAAAAGATTTTGTTCTGTGCGTAACAAACATATCAAACTCTTCAAAGCTATCTTCATCTAATAAAATATCGATTCGTTCTCGAGCTGTTAATTTCCCCTTGGCGTGTTGTGATTCAATACGTTTTTCACCACCACCTAGTTTTGCTTTAGCTCTTTTCTCAATAAGCTCATTAATTTTATCCTGATTTGCCATAATAATTATGTAATTTCTTATCTGATTTTTATACTGAGATTTTAATGTTAATTATTTTGAACAAAGTTCAGTAAGTACTCCATTTGTTGATTTTGGATGCAAGAAACCAATATTTAAACCTTCGGCACCTTTTCTGGATACTTTGTCTACCAATTTAACACCGCGTTCTTCAGCAGTTTTTAATGCTTCAGATGCATTTGGCACTGCGAAAGCAATGTGATGTATGCCTTGACCTTTCTTTTCAATAAATTTACCAATTGGGCCATCGGGAGAAGTGCTTTCCAATAATTCAATTTTTGTATCACCTACCAAAAAAAAGGCTGTTTTCACTTTCTGATCAACAACCTCTTCAATACTGTAGCATTTCATTCCAAGTACTTCTTCGTAGTATTTTATTGATTCTTCTAAATTGTTTACTGCTATTCCGATGTGTTCAATATGTGAAATATTCATAATAAGTATGTTTTTATTTATTTTAATTAAATTAAATCTTGTTTTTTTAGATAAAATTTGTATTATATCTAATAATCAAGATTGTACTACAAAATTATTGCTTTGAATAACGGGTTATAGTGATAATTATCATATTTCACTTTAATCTGCGAAATCGTTATAGTTATTTTACCTTTATTTATATCAAAAACATAAGGGGATTTTTGCTTTGAAAAATAAGTAAGAACTAGTTAAATCGCATATTTTTAAAATAATTAATATTGGGTAGTGAATTGGAGTTTAAATATTCACAATTAACCCGTTAGGATTTATTTTTTTTGAAAAATAAATTTAAATATACGAGTTTTTATGTTAATCAAGCGTATTTGGTTTGCAAATTATGAAGCATGATTTCACTAGTTTTCTCTAAATCAAAATTATTTTTCCAACCCCAATCTTTTCTAGCACAGTTATCATCAATACTTTTGGGCCAGCTATCGGCAATTTGTTGTCTGAAATCGGAATGATAATAAATTTTAAAACTCGGAATCTTTTTTTTTATTTCTGTGGCAATATCTTCCGGAGTAAAACTCATTGCTGCCAAATTGTACGATGAACGAATTTTAATAGTCGATGGATTGGCATCCATAATTTTTATGGTTGCTTCAATTGCATCGTCCATATACATCATTGGCAATTTGGTTTCCTTATTTAAAAAAGAAGTATAATTACCTTTTAAAAGCGCATTGTGGAAAATTTCTATGGCGTAATCTGTTGTGCCTCCTCCTGGTTCTGTTTTCCAGCTTATAATTCCAGGATATCGAATGCTTCTTACATCAACACCATATTTTTGATGGTAATATTCGCACCAACGTTCGCCTGTTTGTTTGCTTATTCCATAAACAGTTGTAGGTTCCATTACTGTTTTTTGAGGGGTGTTTTCTTTAGGAGTAGTTGGTCCAAATACAGCAATTGAACTAGGCCAAAAAACTTTCTTAATTTTACCTTCTTTTGCTAAATTAAGTACGTTAAAAAGGGAGTTTATATTTAAATCCCATGCTTTTTCTGGGAATTTTTCACCAGTTGCGGAAAGCATTGCCGCCATTAAATATACTTCGTTGATATGGTGTTTTACAATAATTTTTAAAATAGAATGATAGTCTATAGCATTGATAAATTCAAAAGGACCGGATTTCATTAATTCATTATTACCTTCTCTTATATCTGAGGCAACAACAGTATTTTTATCGTTAATTTCTCGTAGTTTTAACGTTAATTCTGTGCCAATTTGACCACAAGCACCAATAATTAATATGCTTTTTTTCATTTTATGAACTCAACTTTATTCCTATTTCAAATATACTGAATTAAAATTTTCAAATATTATTAATATGTTTTTATCAAATTACTATTTTTTGCATAAATCAATATTTAAATTATGTATTTTTGAAAATCATAAGATTGAAAATGAAGACTATTTATCCTTTTTTATTCCTTGCTATATTGTTGGCTTTTTCTTGTACAAGAACAAAAAGAACGCAGGCAAATGAAAGTACAATTGATTCGTTGGCGTTAAATTCGAAACGAATTACAAATACATTGGGTGAAATGCTTATTCCATCCGCAAAAGATTCGTTGTCTCTATGGAAAGAGTATAATGATGTTGACGAATTTATTATTACCTATTATAATATTTCTATTTCGGAAGCCTTAAATAACGCAAAAGAGTTGGAGAGTTTGGTGAAATTGATGAAGGATTCTATAAGAGTTGAAGATTTAAAAAAAGCCAATGTAAAGGCTCGTTTTAATGTATTGCACAATGAAACATTACGTTTGGTAGATATGGCCAGTATTCCATCTATTTCTGATGAAGAAGTGGATAAAGAAGTTACACAAATATTGGAGATATATTCAGCGGTAAACGCGAAAATTAATACTATTTACAAGGCCAAAGAACTTCAAAATGCTTTAGAAATAGATACAGAAACACCTGTTGAGTTAGAGGAGGATGGATTAAGTAAAGGGAATAGGAATAGCAATAGCAATAGGAATATATCAAAAGGAAAGATTGGTAAAAAACAATAAAGATGAAAAAACAGATCGTATTACTTCTCATATCCGTATTATTTTTTTCGTGCACTTGTGCTGAAAAACCTAGTGAAGCCATTGATATTTCAGCTGAAAAAGAACAACTTAATACAGTTTTAGACACTTGGCATTTAAATGCTGCTGAAGCTAATTTTGACGCTTATTTTGATGCAATGAGTAACCAGAGTGTTTTTGTAGGAACCGATGCTGCTGAGGTTTGGGATATTCAACAATTTAAAGATTTCTCGAAACCGTATTTTGATAAAGGAAAAGCATGGAGTTTTACCAGCGTTGAAAGAAATGTATATGTAAATTCGGAGGGCGAAATTGCGTGGTTTGATGAATTATTAGCTACTTGGATGGGTGTTTGCAGAGGTTCGGGTGTATTAAAGAAAGACAACGATGTTTGGAAAATTGAGCATTATGTACTTTCGGTAACAGTTCCAAATGACAATATTCAGGCCGTAATGAAGGTGAATAAAGAAAAGGACTCCTTGTTCTTAAAGCAATTTAAAAAGTAGTTTTTTTATTTGATATAACTTTTTACAGTTTCAAAAACCAAGTTAGATTCAAAACCTTTTGAGATAAGAAAAGTTGAAAGTTTATTTCTTTTTTTAAATGAATTTGATTCTTTAATCAACGGTAATTTTTTTTCCGCAATTTGATGAAGTGTTTTTAAATAATCAACTTCATCAATTTCTGTTAAGGCAGATTTTATATTGTAAGCAGAAATATTTTTGAACTTTAATTGGTTGGTGATTTTAATTTTCCCCCATTTTTTGATGGAAAATTTGCCCCGAACAAATGATTTTGCATAGCGCTCTTCATTTAAAAAATTGTGTTCCATTAAATGAAGCAGTATTTTTTCTTTGGCCTGAGGAATCATTTTTAAATCGTATAATTTCTGTTCAACTTCTTTATGACAACGTTCTTGGTAAACGCAGTAATTTTCTAGAAGCCGAGTTGCTTGGTCAACAGTATAGGATTTTTGTTGTTGCATGTGTTCAAAAATAATAAAAAAAGGTGTTTCAAATTAATGAAACACCTTTTTAAATAATTATATTTTTTGATTAAAAATGTACTTTTTTGAATTTGTATTTTAATTTAATTGACAACAAGAAAAATATAGGAACAATTATTAAGGTTAAAAAGGTAGCGATTACCAAACCATAAATAACAGTCCAAGCTAGTGGTCCCCAAAACACTACATTGTCTCCTCCAATATAAATATGAGGATCAAACTCACTGAACAAAGTAAAGAAGTTAATATTTAATCCAATAGCTAAAGGAATTAGTCCTAAAATGGTTGTAATTGCTGTTAATAATACTGGGCGTAAACGAGCTCTACCTGCTTGAACAATACAATTGTACGTCTCTTTTAAATCTAAAAACTCGTTTTCATCTAAATTTAATTCATATTTTTTTCTATCAATTAAAAGCTGCGCATAGTCTAATAAAACCACCCCGTTATTTACTACGATTCCGGCGAGCGAAATAATCCCCATCATGGTCATCATAATAACAAAAGCATCACCTGTTATAACCAAACCTCCAAAAACACCAATTAAACTTAATGCAATTGCACCCATAATAATGGCCGGTTTTGAAATAGAGTTGAATTGGAAAATTAAAATAAAGAATATCAATGAAAGGCCTGTGAAAAAGGCGCCCATTAAAAATGCCATTTGTTTATTTTGCTCTTCAATTTGCCCGGTGTAATCAATTTTAATATCACTTGGTAAATTGGTGAAATCGCTCATAGCATCACGTATTTGATTCACAATAGCACCGGCATCAGTATAACCTGGAGCTAAGGCAGAATATACTGTTACAACACGTTTTACATCTTTATGCTTAATGGCACTAAATCCAGATGTATTTTTTTGTTTTGCTACTGTTGAAACAGGAATTTCTTTAATTGTTCCTGAAGCCATATCTCTAAATGTAATCTTCTGATTAAAAATGGCACTTGAGTTGTATCGATTTTCTTCATTAAAACGAACGTAGATATCATAATCTTCTCCGTTTTCTTTGTAAACACCTGCTTTTGCTCCAAAAATAGAGTTTCTTAATTGCTGGCCAACTTTCATAGTATTAACACCTAATTCACCAGCTTTTTCGCGATCAACAATAACTTGCATTGCAGGTTTATCTTTGTTAACATCAATTTTTAATTCATCAATTCCAGGAATATTTCTCGAATTTATGAAATCACGCATTCTTTCGGCGGTGGCAATCAATTCATTGTAATCTTCCCCTTCAATTTCAATATTTACGGGAGCACCTGCTGGTGGTCCATTCGCATCTTTTTCAACAGAAATAAGCACGCCAGGATAAATACCAACCAAGGCTGTTTGCACCTTTTGTCTTAATAACTCACTATCTTCTCCACGGCGGTATTTATACTCCCGCATAGACGCTGTTATTTTACCTTTATGAGGCATTTCTGCAGCAGAACCACCATCAGTTTGAGGATTTCCGGCACCTTCACCAACTTGTGAAACGGCACTTTCTACCATGAAGTTATAGCCTTCATCCATATAAAGATCATCGTTTAAAACTTCGTAAACCTGTTTCTCAATAAGTTCGGTAATGGTATTTGTTTTTTCAATATCAGTTCCTTCAGGGTATTCGATGTAAACGATGATTTGATTTGGCTTGTTGTCTGGAAAAAATTCAACCTTAGTTCTTTGTTCCATCAACGAAATTCCAAATGCAATAAAAGAGATAAACAACAATAAAACTGTAAATCCAGTATAAACATACATTCTCCAGCCTTTTAAGGCTTTACTCAATTCATTCTCATAATATTTTTCAAGCTTAGTTAATATATTGGCTTGAAAATAATTGGCCATTTTTCGAAGAAACAACCTATAAACCCATAGAAGAAAGGCTGTTGTAATCATTAAAACACCTAGGCTTCTGTATGATCCTCCAAAAATGGCGATAAAAAGTCCGATTATAGATATAATGCCTGTTAATTTTATAATCTTATTTAAAGGCATGTCAATATCTTCAATGGTCATGAATTGAGAAACCAAAACAGAATTAAAAAATATTGCTACAAATAATGAAGATCCTAATACGATGGAGAGGGTTATAGGAAGAATTATCATAAATTGTCCCATAACACCAGGCCAAAGCCCTAATGGAATAAAAGCAGCTACCGTTGTTGCTGTTGAGATGATAATAGGGAATGCAATTTCTCCAATTCCTTTTTTGGCAGCTTCTTTGCGGCTCATGCCTTCTTCGTCCATTAATCTATAAACGTTTTCAACTACCACAATACCATTATCAACCAGCATACCTAGTCCCATAATTAATCCAAATAACACCATAGTGTTTAAGGAATATCCCAGCATTTCTAAGATCATTAGCGACATAAACATAGACATTGGAATGGCGAACCCTACGAATAATGCATTTTTAAATCCTAGGAAGAACATAAGCACTGTAACTACCAATATAATCCCGAAAATAATGTTGTTAACTAAATCGTCAACTTGACCAATAGTTACTGAAGATTGGTCGTTTGCAACCGTTACATTTAAATCAGCAGGAAATACATTTTCTTTTGCCAACGCAACAATTTTATGAATCCCTTCAGAAGCATCTACCATGTTTTTTCCAGCTCTTTTCTTTACATCAAGCATTACCACGGTATTTCCATATTCACGGGCATAGGTTGTTTTGTCTTTTGGTTTAAAATCTACAACCGCAACATCTTTTAAATAAATGGAATTTCCATTTTCAGACTTCACAACAAAATTTTCCAATTGCTCTGGACTGTCAATTTCTCCAATAATTCGAATGGTTCTTCGCTGTCCACTTGCAATAAAATTACCTGCAGACATGGTAACGTTTCCTCCGCCAATTGAATTTATGATGTCATCATAATTCACTTTTGCTGCTGTCATTTTAAAAATATCAACAGCAACTTCTACTTCTTTTTCTTGTGCACCTCTAATATCAACTTGCTTAATTTGAGAAAGGTTTTCAATTTCATCTTCTAAATACTCACCAAATTCTTTTAAACGCTCAATTGGGTAATCTCCTGAAATATTGATATTTAAAATTGGCATTTCTTCTGATAAACTCAAGGCGAAAACATTGGGTTCTACTTTTGCACTATTAAATGTTGGCCAGTCTTCACCAGCCGTTTCAGAGTCAATTTCATCTTTTACTTTTTGTTTGGCTTGTTCAACTGTAATATTTTCATCAAACTCAACAATAATGATAGAATAATCTTCTTGTGAAGTTGAAGTGATTTCAACCACATTACTCACTGTTTCAAGCTGATCTTCTAGCGGATTTGTAATTAATTTCTCAATATCTTCGGCTGTGTTTCCAGGGAAAACAGAGCTAATGTATATTTTTGTTTCTTTAATTTCAGGAAAGTTTTCTCTGGGCATATTATAAAAAGCCGAGACACCTAAAAATAGAATTAAAACCATTAAAACATAGATCGTAGTTTTATTATCTATGGCCCAAGAGGACAGTTTAAATTCTTTATCAATTTGTTTTTGTTGTTTTGTCATTTTGATAAATTATAGGTTTAATATTTTAACAGTTTGAGCATCTTTAATACTTCTTGCACCTTCTTTAATAATTTCGTCTCCAACTGCAATTCCTGAAAGCACTTCAATATTGTCTCCTTGCTTTAAACCAGTTTCAATAATTACTCTGTGTGCTGTTCCTTCATCGGTGCCATTTCTGTCTTGAACAACATATACATACTGTTGTCCTTTAGAGTTTTCAGAAATAATACTTTGTGGAATTAATATGGCATTTTCGCTCGTATAATCGTTAATTCTAAGCTTGGCTGTTAAATTAGGTTTAATTGAGTTGTCCTTGTTTGGAACTGCAACTTCAATTTTAAAAGTTCTGTTAGCGGGGTTTATAAAACTACCAGCCTGACGAATTTCACCATTGATAGTTTTTCCTAAAATCGGAAAATCAATGATCACTTGTTTGTTTTTTGTAACAGTTGTTATATGGCTTTCTGGAACATTGGTTTCAATGTACATATTATTTAAATTAATAATACGCATAAGTTGTGATTGACCTGGAGAAACGACACTTCCTTGATGTGTAATAACATCGTCAATAGTACCGTTAAAAGGTGCTTTAATTAATGTTTTGGCAACTTGTTCCTCTAATTGAATAATGGATTTTTGTTGCGCTTCATATGCCGATTTAGCTTGAAGATATTGCATTTCTGAACCAATTTTTTGATCCCATAAACGTTGTTGGCGTTCAAAAGTAGTTTTTGCTAATTCTAACTGAATGTTTAATTGTGCCAATTGTTGGCTTAAACCACCGTCATCAATTCTTGCTAAAACTTGTCCTTTTTTTACACGTTGTCCTTCAATTACATTTACTTCTTTTAAAATTCCTGCAAACTCAGGATAGATTACAATATTATTTTTAGTTGTAACATTTCCTTGTAATTCAATATAGTGGTTAAACGCTGTTTCTTTTACAGTAATAATTGTTGTTAATGGTATTTTTTTATTCGGCTGTAATTCAGCTATTTTATGGTCAATTAATTGTAATTGTTCAACTAATTCTTTTTGTTTTGTAGCAACTTCTTCTCTTTTAGATTTAATTGCTTTTAGATCTCCAGATTCGAGTATTGTATCTAAGGATTTGTTTGTGTCATTTCCTCCACAGGATATGAATAAAAATGCGATTGCTATGGTTGTATAAAAATATTTCATTTTAATGCTGTTTTTAGTTGATTATGGGTGAGTTTAATGCTTTATCTAAACTTGCTTTGGCGGCAATAACATCTAGCATTACCTGTAAGTAGTTTTGTTGCATTGTATATAATTGGTTTTGTGCATTGGTAAGATCAAAACTTGTTGAAATACCTTCAAAAAATTTAACTTCTTGTTTCTTTTCAATTCGCTCTGCTAAATCTAAATTTTGTTTTGCTGTCTCAAACTCTTCAATTCTATATTGATATTCGATTTTTGCAGTTTCTAATTGAAGCAATACTTTTTGACTTGTTTGTTCCAAATCAGTTTTTGCTTTGTCGTATTCTATTTTAGCCTGTTGCGTTCTGGAGCTTGTTGCGAAACCGCTAAATATTGGAATATCTAGACTAACACCAAGTAAAGATGAGTCAAACCAATCTTGGTATTTTTTATGAAATGAAAACGACTCGCTATAACCTTGGTAGCCAAAATTTACAAAACTGTTTAAAGTTGGTAAGGCTTTGCTTTTTTCTAGTTTTACAAGTGCTTCCATTCCTGTAAGTCTGTTTTCGGCTATTCTAAAGTCAATATGATCTTCAATTTTAAATTCTTCGGCCAATAGATTAAACTGAATATTCTCGGTTGTTAAATCATCTAACTTGTCAGTTAAAGTAGTATTGTTATTAATGTCTGCTCCAATGGTTATATTGAACATTTTGTAGTTAATACTTTTTAACTTTTCAGTTCTTGATAAAGAAATTTTTAAGGAAGACAACGTTAATTTTAGTTGTTCTACACTTTCTTCTTCAGCAAAACCGTTTAAATATATTTGGTTTGTTTCCTCTAAGTTTTTTTCAAGCGTGGCTACGTTTTTTTTAAGTATTGAAATACCTTCTTCGGTAAAAAGCACATTTCCGTAGGCGTTGATAACAGCTTCTCTAATTGCCTGTTCGGTTTTTTCCTTTGAATCTTGTGAAATTTGCATAAAAGTGCTGAGGTATTTTAAACCTACTACATACGAGCCGTCAAAAATTACTTGGGTAAGTGTCGCTGTTGCTGACATATTATTTTTGGTCCCAAAAACAACTTCTACAAATTCACCTTGTTCTCCGCCACCAAATTCAGCAGGAATCAATGAAATTTGTTGTTTTATCCAATAATTATAGTCTACACCAGCACTTAGTTGTGGTAATCCAAAAGCAACTGTTTCTTTGTTTTTTTGAACCGATAAATCAATGTCTCTGTTGGCATTGATGGTTGCATAACTGTTTTCGAGCGCATAGGCAATGGCTTCATCAAGTGATAAAGACAAGCTTTCTTGCGCGTTTAGTGGAATAATTAATATAATTCCAAATAATATAATGAGATACTTCTTCATTTTTAAATATTGTTTAATTCTAATTGTTCTTCTAAAATTTTAATTCCTTTTTCGGTAGCAATTGCTCTTGTGTGGTATTCTAAAACATTTAATTCTAATTTGTTAATGGTGTTTTTACTATAGGTGTATAGGTTTGAATCATGGACACTCATAATTAATGAAAAGTAAAACTTGGTAACCTGATCTATACTTATTTCTTTTCTAAACAAACCTTCATTAATGCCTTTTTGAATATTGCTTAAAAGACAATCTTTAAACAAACAAAATTCTTGAGACATTATTTTGTGATAGGTTTCAGGATAATATTTTTGAAGTTGATAAATGGGTGAATCATCAAGATTTTGCATAAACCCTTTAAAAACTTTATTGACTTCGAAATTTTCTTGAATTGCATTATACCCCAAATCATAAATTTTTAAAGCTTCCTTATGCATGGTTTCATGCATATACGTAGTAGTTTCATCAACAAGGTGCGCTTTGTTTTTAAAGTATTTATAAATTGTTTTTTTCGAAATACCAAGTTCATTGGCAATATCATCCATGGTAACACTCTTAAAGCCAAGCTTTAAGAAGGTGTCTCCTGCTTTTTTTAAAATTACCGTCTTCATAAAATCAACATTTAGTTAATATTTTGGGGTGCAAATATAAGGAAGGAAACTTAAGAAACAATAAAAGTTTCCTAAGTTTTAACAAATGGATAACATTTAAAGTTTAATGGTAAATTTTGTAGTGTAATTGAAAGATGTATTTTTACATAAAATATTAGTTGATGAAAAGTATTGATACTTACAAAGAAGCATTTTTACAGTATTTAAATGAAAAAATTGAGGTTAAAGAACCTAGAAATTTATATGACCCCATTCATTATATCCTACAACTAGGAGGAAAGCGGTTGCGACCTGTTTTAACATTGTTAACCTGTGAGCTATTTGGAGGTGAAGCTAAAAAAGCATTAGATGCTGCTTTGGCTATTGAAGTGTTTCATAATTTCACTTTAATTCATGACGATATTATGGATAGCGCCCCGATTAGAAGAGGTAAACCAACAGTGCATATAAAGTGGGATGAGAATATAGGTATTTTATCGGGTGATGCGATGATGATACTAGCCAATCAATGTTTTGAAAGTTACGATGCTTCCGTTTTTAAGGAATTAATGATTTTATTTAATAAAACAGCATTAGAAGTTTGTGAAGGTCAGCAATTGGATATGGATTTTGAAACCAGAAACAATGTAACCATTGCTGAATATGTGACTATGATAACCAATAAAACATCTGTTTTAGTTGCTGCAGCTATGGAGATGGGTGCTATTGTTGCGGGAGCTCCAGACGAAGAAGCTGCTAAAATATATGCTTTTGGATTGAACTTGGGACTCGCATTTCAATTGCAAGATGATTATTTAGATACGTTTGGAAATGCGGAACAATTTGGAAAACAAATAGGTGGCGATATTACCGAAAACAAAAAAACATTTTTGTATTTAAAAGCGTTGGAAGTTAGCAATACAGCCGATAAAAAACAGTTAATTACTTTGTATGGTTCAAAACAAAACAATCATAATAAAGTGAAAGATGTTACTGCGATTTTTAATAAGAATAATATTGAAGCACTTACTAAAAAAGAAATTGAGCACTATTCAAACAAAGCCTTTGAGACTTTAGAGGAACTTTCAATTTCTGAAGAACGAAAAGCTGTGCTAAAAAACTTCGGATTGGGTTTAATGAAACGCACCATATAAATGTTATCTGCTAGTAGTTCCATAGCGTTATTGGAAAAAATTGAAGCCGAAAATTTGTATTTGAATTTAGTGCAGCAATTAAATAAAGATTTTCAATTGTCGAATTTGAATTTTTCTTTTGAAGCAACCATTTCACCTGTTGATTTAAAGGAAAAGCTAAGTGCTATTTTAGCGCGCTTACTAACAAATAATTACGATGATTATTTAGCATTTTTATACCGAGTTGATGTTTCTGAAAAAGAAATGGCTAAAATAACAGCAACCGACTTTCCTAAAACAATAGATCAAATCACTTTCTTGGTTTTAAAAAGAGCTTTTCAAAAGGTTTGGTTGAAAAAAAATTATTAAATACCACTAGTAAAATTTGATATTCAGAGCGTTAGCATAACTTATTCCAACAAGAAAAAGCAATCTGTTATAATTTTTTAAAAAAGACATAAAAGTTTTGTTCATAAAATAAAATAGTATTAATTTCGCACCCAGTTTTAG
>JADWMI010000130.1 GCA_015767395.1 Bacteroidota bacterium
GATTCAAATGGTTTCGAAAGATAAATCACGTCATTATAGTCACCACCAACATCTCGCCTAGTAGCCTTTACGAAATCTATCATACCAACGGCTGGCATAGCCCAAATGGCAGTCTGTGTAGCACGTTGAACCAGCATTTGATAGTCTATAGTACTTTCCTTGACTAAATTCCTTTGTGCTTTTGAGTTTTTAGTTTCTGTTTTTTGATTGCAGGAAAGCAATGAAATTAAAATAATTGCTGAGCAAAGTATGTTTTGTGTTTTCATAGTTTTTTTTTATTGATTGCTAACGATTGGATAAACACACTTGTTGTATGTTTTTAACATGTAAATCAAATATACTGAAATTATAAAAGTGAAATGTATTTTACACAAATTCTAATCATAAAATAAGTGTCTTATAAATTAAAATCAATAGATACTCCATAGCAAATCCATCGTTAGTTCACCTCAAGCTATCTTCATAAATTAGCCCATTTCACACACATTTCACTCCGCTCCTATCCTTTCGACTACGCTCAAGACAGGCTTGCTTCATAAAAAGAGTGTTCCATTACATTCTTAAATAAAGTTTTGTGTAGATTTCCCCCAATTAATTGCTTTTATATTCCTTTGCTTTACCCAAACAAAGAAACATAACTCGGAACATTATAATACAAATACATAGTAATTGCTGTATAGCCGTATTTCAGCTATTTATACATAATTGTGATATAGTGCCTTTAGGTCTATATCGTTAACTATCCTTTTCTAAATTATAATTCTAACTCGGGTCAATAATCTTTCTTAATTCTATGTAATTATAGAATACCCATAAATCCAATATTCTGTACTTGTGGTTATGATGATGTAACAAAATTTAATCAAGATGACCTTTCAACTTTTAATAGAGATATCCATTATTTAACAAGAATTAATTACGCAGGTATTTAAAAGAAAATTTCTTTGAATCAACTTAGTTGTAATTAAGATTATATGATAACGACAAAAAGCACAACCTTTTTAAGGGATAATAATTTAAAATTAAAAACAAGAAAAATGAGTTTATCGAATCAAGAAAATGAAATTTTAGGAAAAATGAATGAAGTATTGGATTTATTAGCTGAAGGTCAGTTTATTAAAGCAATGACCGAGTATTTAGCGGATGATGTGCAGCTATCTGAAGGAAATAATCCTCCTAAAGTTGGAAAAGCGTTTTGTCTTGCTGAAGAAGAAAAATTATTAAGCACTGTAGTTGAGTTTGGTGGTTATAATGTAATTAGTGGACCTGCGGTAAAAGGAGATACTACTTTTTATGAAGTTGTAATGGAGTTTAAAACTAATGATGGTGCTGCACATAGATTTGAGCAAGCAGTAAGATCACAATGGAAAGATGGAAAAATAATTAACGAGCGTTATTACCACGCATAATTATTTCTATTTAACACCCATTTAAATTTACCATTTCTGAAAAAATTATTCATACATGGTAGATGCCTTTTTACAAAAAACAATTACTTCATTAGAAATTGCTATTTAAAAAGAATCGTTACGTAGTAACCTGCGTTGGGATTATTAATCAATTATAATTTGCTATTAAATAATAGAGATCTATTATTTAATAGCAAATTAATTATGCAACCTTTATAAAATAATAAAGATGAATAAAATTGACTTAATTAAAAGCAGTAGCATGTACTTGAGGTTTACGATGATGTAACGAAATTTAATCACGATGACCTCTCTACTTTTGATCGAGACATGCACAAATTAACAGGCATTAATCATGCTGAAATACTTTAAAATATGTTTAATATCCTTATAGGAATTACTGCACTGGCAGCGTTATTGAGTTTTTTGAATGCTAAATTCTTAAAACTTCCAGAAACAATAGGCGTAATGATTCTTTCTATTATTATATCGTTTTCAATAGGAAGTTCAATATACCTTATTGATAAAGAGTATTTTATGAGTATATATCCACTTATGAAACAAATAGATTTTAAAATAATTTTATTTGATTTTTTATTGGGAATATTATTGTTTGCAGGAGCTATACATGTAAATTTAAAAGGTTTACTTAAAGAAAAAAAAACAGTATTTATTTATGCCACTCTTGGCGTATTAACTTCTACTTTTATAATAGGTACAGTATTTTATTATGTAGTTTCATTAATCGGATTAGATATTAGTTACTTATATAGCTTGGTTTTTGGAGCTTTAATTTCGCCTACAGATCCTGTTGCTGTGTTGGCTTTATTAAAGAAAGCTGGAGCGCCAAAACATATGGAAATTAAAATTGTGGGAGAATCACTTTTTAATGACGGTGTTGGTATTGTAGTTTTTTTGTCATTACTCTCGTTAGCTACCATGATGAGTGAATTTGATATATCACATATTTCTGCTGAATTAGGAAAGGAAGCTGGAGGTGGATTTTTAATGGGATTGATTTTAGGGTATTTAGGAAAAATATTTATTAGAAGCGTTGCCAAAGAACCAGTAATTGCAGTGCATATTTCTTTAGCAATTGTTTTAGGAGGTTATAGTTTATCATCTTTATTTCATGTTTCTGGAGCTATTGCAATGGTTGTTGCAGGACTGATTATAGGTGATAGCTTACATTCAGAAAAAATTTCCAATGAGCTAAGAAATCACATGAATATTTTTTGGAAAGTACTAGATGAAATTTTCAATGCAGTTCTTTTTGTACTTATTGGTATCATAATAATTACGGTTGATTTTAATATTCACTACCTTTTATTAGGAGTAATTAGTATCTTTATTGTTGTTATTTCGAGATATATCACCATTTTTATTTCTAATTTTCTTCTGAAAAAATCGGATCGTGCAAACTTTAAAGAACGAAAAATTTTAACTTGGGCTGGTTTACGTGGCGGAATTTCAATTGCATTAGCATTATCACTTCCAGAAGGAGAAGTTAAAGATATTATTCTATATGCAACTTATGTAGTGGTGGTGTTTTCAATTATTGCACAAGGATTAACTATAGAAAAACTCATTTCAAAATCATTTAAAAAAAACTAAAAAATATGGCTACAACTAAAAAATGGTATAGTGTACTAAAAGACAAAAAGACATTGCCAGAAGGTCGTGTACAAACCGTAACCGCTGGTCATCAAGGTATTTGTTTAACACATTACAATGGCAAATTTTCTGCATTGGATAATAAATGTCCGCATCAAGGAGGTCCTTTAGGTGAAGGCTCTATTGAAAACGGAATGCTCCGTTGTCCTTGGCACGGTTGGGATTTTGACCCATGTACAGGAACGCCTCCAGGAGGTTTTGATGATGGTGTAAAAACTTTTGTAGTAAAAGAAGAAGGTGATGAGATTTTTATAGCAATAGATGAAGAGGAAACACACCAAGACACCATCTCTGATGTGATGATAGAAACCATGGTAAATTGGGGTGTAGACACTGGCTTCGGAATGGTTGGTCACTCTAATTTAGGTGTTGCAGATGCGATGAGGCGTTTAGAAGAGCAAGACAAATTTCAGTTTTTTGGTATTCGTCATGAAGGTGCTGCTGCGTTTGCGGCTTCGGCTTATGGAAAACTAATGGGAAAACCAGCAGTTTGTTTTGGTATTGCAGGTCCAGGTTCTACCAATATGTTTACAGGTATGTGGGATGCTAAAGTAGACCGTTCTCCTATGTTAGCGATTTCAGGTCAAGTGAACACACAGGTAATAGGAACTGGTGCCTTTCAAGAAGTAGATTTAGTTGGTGCCTTTCAAACAGTAGCCAACTTTAACCATAGTGTGCAGCAAAACTCAAAACATAGCGAACTAATGAGTTTAGCTATAAAAAGTGCCTTATTGAATAGAGATGTATCACATATAACATTTCCAGATGAAGTGGCTTTTATGCAAAAACCAGAAGGTGAAGAAGCACAAACACCAGAAGGCAGAATTACACCTATGAACATTTCGCCACCAAGGCAAATGGTTGCAAAAGCAGTAGATATGTTAGAAAATTCTAAAATGCCTGCTATTATTGTTGGGCATGGCGCACGTTTTCATATGAAAGCCATTACGGCATTTGCAGAAAAATTAAACTGCCCAGTAATTACTACGTTTAAGGCAAAAGGGCAAATTTCTGACCATCACGATTTAGGTTGCGGTGTATTAGGAAGAAGTGGAACACCAATTGCCTCTTGGTTTATGAACGAAAGTGATTTGTTACTAGTATTTGGAGCATCGTTCTCTAATCATACAGGAATCACACCTAAAAAGCCAATTATTCAAGTTGATTATGACCCTACAGCTTTAAGTAAGTTTCATAAAGTAGATGCCGCACTTTGGGGAGAGATTTCTGAAACTTTATCTATTATAGAAGAACAAACGGAAGGCAAATTGAATACCGTAGACAGACGTTCAGAAATTGAAGAACGTTGGGCCATTTGGAGAGAAGAAAAAGCAAGTCGATTAAAAGATGAAAGTAAGGTTGGTTTAAGTTCTATTGCCGTTTTTGAAGCCATGAATAAAGTTGTTCCTGATAACGCAGTAATTGCTGTAGATGTAGGAAATAACACCTACTCTTTCGGGCGTTATTTTGAACCTAAAAACCAATCTGTTTTAATGTCTGGTTATTTAGGATCCATAGGTTTTTCATTACCTGCAGCAATGGGAGCTTGGGCAGCACAAGGAAAAGACAGACCAATTTGGTCGGTTTCTGGTGATGGTGGTTTCGGTCAATATTTAGGTGAAATGATGACCTTGGTTAAATACAACATGAACATCAAGCACGTATTGTTAAACAACTCTGAAATTGGAAAAATTGCTAAAGAACAAAAAGCAGCCGAATTAGATGTTTGGAAAACATCTTTGCACAATGCAAATTTTGCTAAATACGCAGAAAACTGTGGAGCATTAGGTATTAGAGTAACAAAACTGGAAGAACTACTACCAGCTTTAGAACAACTAAAAGCACACAATGGTCCTGCATTATTAGAAATAATAACAGATGCAACTTTAATATAAATAAACACTAATATAGATTATAATGAAACAAAATTTAAAAGACGGAATTGCTGCTCAAGAATATGATGTACTATCATTCTTTCACGGAAGTCCGAAAAAAGGAATTTCATCAATCACAGCAAGCTATGATAATGGTACATTTTACTTCTCATCTGAAGTAAATAAATCAAAATTTGAAAAATCTCCTGAAACATTTGCGCCTCAATATGGAGGGTACTGCGCTATAGCAATGTCAGAAGGTGCAGAAGTAAATCCGAATCCTAAAAGTTGGGAAGTTAGAGATGGTAATTTATACTTTTTCACAAGAATGTTTTTTGGAATTATTGATGCAAAAAGACAGTGGGTTAAGAAACCTGAAGAATTAAGAGATTTAGCAGACGCTGCTTGGGCTAAAATGAATAGCTGATTAAATTTTTAATAAAACACCCTTTTAGAACACCTATTACTGATATCCAAAAAATAAGATGTGAACTCGGTATTTATATATTGTTATCATTAGACTTCTTAATTGCGTCTGATATCTTTAATACCATTATGGAAATTACTTTAGAACAACTTATTGAGTTATCTGTAATGATAATTTTAAGAATAGCTATCGGATATTTTTTAGGAAAAGAAATTCAAGAAATCCACCAAAAAGAATAAACTACTGGGCAACATTGTTCGGTAGCCATATTAGCGTAAAATCATCATAAATATTGGCATACTATGATTTATATTTAGAATAGTAAGGCTTTTGATTATATCAATTATAAGTGATTAATTTTACTATTAAGTTTTAAACAAACCATGTCACACACATTCTACTACTCTCCTATCGTCGTCGCATAAAAAGTGTTCCATTAGCATTGTAAAGAAGCTTTTGATACTAAATTTTTAAAGAAACTATAATAACAACTTTCGCTTTTAGCCAAAGCAAAGTAACATAGCGCTAACATTATAATACAAATTACAACATATTCGTATTTATAGCTGTTTAACCAATTTGATAGTTATAATTGCATATTATGTTAAATATCTCAAAATCCTTTTATTTCGATACGATATTTAGTATTCAGGTTAAGATAAATAACCTATTTCTTTCGCCTTGCTCTCCAATAGTTAATATAGTGAGCTTGAGTAATAAGCCCAACAGATCCTTTATAAAGACCTCCAAGTTCTCCTGCATCCAGAACTTTTACAATTAAAATATTTTTACCGTTATTATTTAAGGCTTCTATTGGTAGATAATACCCTCTTAGTTGTTTATGAAAATCTGGATTATTATGAAGTGCTTTTTTATCAAAATCCCCAGATTGACCAATAAGTTTTCCATTAAGATAAACCTGATCTAAATCGTCAATTTTTCCAAGAACCAATACCATCCTTTCACCTTCAAATTCATTGCTTAAATTAAATTCAATAGCATAACTTGCTATACCATCATAACTTTTGTAACCTTGATTTTCCCAAATACCAGGAACTATAATTTCGTCCCAATCGGAAAAATTCCATGCTCCATTCTTTACAATTTTACAATCACCTGTTTTAAATTTCCAAGTGCCCTGTAAATCATAATCAACAGGAATAGCATCAAAATCAATCATTATTCCTATGTTTCCATGAATTATACCACCTTCCCCGCCTTCGTCATATACACGAATAGCTATGGAATTTTCACCATTAGTTTTTAATATGTTTTTTGGAATTCTGTAGATTCTATTTGCATTATAGGCTGTTGTGTAATTATTTGGAAAAGAACCCGTTTTGCCAATTAAATTTCCATTAATATACACTTCATCAACATCATCAATATAACCCAAACTTAAATACAA